>JAERTF010000054.1 GCA_016845105.1 Bacteroidota bacterium
GAATAAGAGTTTTTATTAATACGCTATCTTTTAATATCCCATATTTTCTACTTTGTTTTTTCACTGACTTTCTTATGCTTGCCATTTCCGAACTATCAATAATATTATAATTGGCCAAGGCAATATCAAGTTGGTTGGCAATGCTATCTATTTGATTAGTATAGTAACGATTATGATTGCTACTGCATGAAAAAAGAAAAATGAGTGAAAGGAACAGAAAAATTGATTTAATTTTCATAATTAGTTTATTAAGTCAAATTTAGTATAGCTTCTCAATGCCTCAGGTATTACAATTCCTTCTTGAGTTTGGTTATTTTCGAGAAGTGCAGCAACTATTCTGGGTAGGGCCAATGCGCTACCGTTTAATGTATGAGCAAGTTTCGATTTACCATTCTTATCCTTAAACCTAAGTTTCATTCGGTTTGCCTGAAAATTTTCGAAATTGGAAACCGAGCTAACCTCAAGCCACATTTTTTGTGCAGCTGAGTAAACTTCAAAATCATAAGTAAGCGCTGATGTAAAACTTAAATCGCCACCACATAGCCTTACAACTCTAAATGGTAATTCAAGCTTGCGAAGCAATGAGGCAATTTGTTCTTTCATTAACTCAAGTGTTTCGTATGACTTATTCGGGTGTTGAATTTGTACAATCTCAACCTTGTCAAACTGGTGAAGTCTGTTTAGTCCTCTCACATCCTTACCATACGATCCTGCTTCTCGCCTAAAACAATTTGAATAAGCAACGTTTTTAATTGGGAAATCAGATTCTTTAAGAATAACATTACGATAGATATTCGTAATAGGCACTTCTGCAGTTGGTATTAAATATAGATTGTCTTCGCCTATATAATACATTTGACCTTCTTTATCAGGTAATTGGCCAGTTCCATATCCTGAATCAGAATTAATCAACAACGGTGGCTGATATTCCAGATATCCCTGATCCAAAGCTTCGTCCAAGAAGAAATTTATCAACGCCCTTTGCAATCTAGCACCTTTGCCTTTGTAAAATGGGAAACCGGCTCCCGTAACTTTGCTTCCAAGATCAAAATCAATTATACCGTATCTTGAGGCTAGTTCCCAGTGAGGAATAGCATCTTTATATAACTTTGGAATCGTTCCTTCCTCATACAATAGTTCATTGTCTTCGTCAGAATTTCCCCTCGGAACACTTTCGTGTGGCACGTTTGGTAGTTCAATTAACTTGTCATTTAAACCTGTAACAATAGTGTCTAATTTTTGCTCAAGTTCTTTTGCAATAAACTTAAGCTCACTTGACTGGGCTTTAGCATCTTCTGCTTTATCCCTTTGTCCAGTTTTATAGAAACCACCAATTTCTTTTGCTAGTTTATTGCTTTTGGCCAGTGAATCATCCAGTTCTTTTTGTGTTGATTTTCTTCGATCATCCAAATTAATAATTTCATCAATAATAATAGATGCATCGAAGTTCTTTATGGCCAATAATTTAACAATGGTTGCTTTGTTATCTCTTATATAATTAATTTGAAGCATGTTTGATTTTTTTTTGCAAATTTAGTTATAATAAAAAACCCGGCCAGTGAAAACAAGCCGGGTTCTGAATATTTTAAAAATAGTAATTTGTTTTATCTATTTGATATTAATTACTTTTTTCAGCCATTGGAACCACACTAACGTATGATTTATTGTCTTTCTTTTTTATGAATTCTACTATTCCATCAGTAAGTGCAAAAAGTGTGTGATCTTTTCCCATTCCTACGTTTAAACCTGGGTGATGAACGGTACCTCTTTGACGAATAATGATATTACCCGCAACTGCACCTTGTCCGCCATATATTTTAACACCTAGTCTTTTACTTTCTGATTCGCGTCCGTTATGGGAACTACCCATTCCTTTTTTATGTGCCATATCTTAGTATTTATTATCCACCAAAAGCGGACAGTTTAAACAGTAATTTTTTCTATTAATACTTTACTTAAATCTTGGCGAAAGCCATTTGATTTTTGATAACCTTTTCTTCGTTTCTTCTTGAAAACAACTACTTTATCTCCTCTTAGATGTGAAACAATCTGTGCGTCAATTGCTGCACCTTCAACTACAGGTGTGCCAACTTTTACAGCACCATTATCATCAACTAAAAGTACTTTATCAAATTTAACTTTGTCACCTTCCTCACCTTCAAGCCTGTTTACAAAAACTTCTTGTCCCTGTTCAACTTTAAACTGCTGTCCAGCTATATCAACAACTACATACATGATTAATATTCTTTAGTTTAAATTCCTTAGAATTTTGGAGGTGCAAAAATATAAAAAAAAACTAATTAACAAGTAATTGTTGTTAAATTTTATTATTTCTCGAAAATAACTCTTTGTCCAATGGTTTATGCGACTTAGATGATTTAGTATTTACCATCAATACACCTATTAATATAAGAAAGAACCAAAGTACATATATAGGTTTAAAAATCTCACCGTCAATTATCCCCCAAATAATAGCAACAATAGGTATCATATAAGTTACCGATGATGCAAAAACAGGACTACTTATTTTAATAAGTCTGTTAAAGGCAATCAATGCTATTCCAGTTCCTGCAATGGCAAGTATGCTAACATATCCTATGCCCAATAGTGAATTATTTTCATTTGCAATCTTGTTTGGGATATCCGAGAAAAGCAATACATAAATAAGTGAGGGAATGCCTATATAGAAAAAGGTTAATACTGTTATTGTAAGAGCATCTATATCCTTTAGGTAAACCTTGATAAAATTAACATTGAATGCATAACATACTGTAGCAATTATTATTAATGAAGCATACTTAATGTTAAATACAAAACCATTATCTCCACCACTAACGTAAATTAATCCCATTGCACCAACTAAGCCTATTATAACACCCAATGTGTTAATCCAAGATGCTTTAATTCTAAAAAAACTCAATCCTAATATTAACGTAAATAAAGGTGTAAGCGAGTTTAGTATGCCCGCAAGCGAACTATTTATTCCTGTTTGGGCAATTGCAAACATAAAGGATGGTATAAAACTCCCAATTACACCAGATATTATCAGATAGTTTCGGTGTTTTTTATCAATTTTTCGAAGACTTCTTATGGCCCATGGTAGTAAAAAGAGAAAAGTAATAGTAATCCTTAATATACCTACCTCGGTAGCTGAAAAATACAATAACGATTTTTTTATAAGGATAAATGAACTCCCCCAAACCAAAACGAGTGGTAGCAATATTGTCCATGATATCAGTACTTTATTTCTCATTAATCCAGCTAAAAAATATGGCGCAAAGCTATTAAAATAATAAACCAAAAGGAGGCCTAATTTCTACTATTAAAAGTTTCGTTGTTGTTGGCACAAATAAAGTGATTTTAATTTTCCCTGTGCTTCGTACTCTCTTTTTACAATTATTATTTACCTTTGTATTTCCGTTTTTTAAATGGCATACCTAGAATAGATGGATATCCTAATACTTTTTTAAGCGAATTAAAATAATTAGGAATTCTGGTTTTTATGGAGAACGACGATAGAATAATAGAGGGATTAAAGAAGGGCGATAGAGCAATCTTTGAGGACTTATACCGCGAGTATTATGTGCCTTTATGTTACTATTGTGTGCGGTATGTTGAACGCATTGAAGATGCTGAAGAACTGGTCCAGGATATTTTCGTAAAACTTTGGGATAAGCATGAAGAAATAGATATCAATAGCTCAATTGGTGCATACTTACATCGTGCTGTACAAAACTATGCTTTGAATTTTTTAAACAAACGAAAAGTTAAGGATAAGTATATGTTGGTTCAGGATAAAGCAGATTTCAATACTATCGATGATGGACTTTTTAAACTTGAACAAGAGGAATTAAGGGTTGTGTTAAAAAAAGCAATTTTGGAACTACCCGAAAAGAGAAGACGTATTTTTGAACTTTCACGTTATGATGGACTAAAGAATTCATTAATTGCAAAACAATTATCAATATCTGTTAAAACGGTTGAAAGTCAGATGACTAAGGCGTTAAAATACTTAAGAGTAGTACTTAAAGATCACGTGCCAATCATTGCAATTAGTTTGATTACATATCGTTTTATTGATTTCTTTAGATTATAGAATTGTTTGGAATGGAAATAAATAAAAAAAAATGACTTATTGAGTAGGGGTAAAACGACATTAAACTGTCATAGATATACAATAGGAAGTTTATAGTAAACAATGAGTAAAGAATTTAATATACAACAACTGGTATCATATATCTCCGGTAATTGTTCAAGTGATGAACAAAAGTCCGTTGAATTATGGTTGAAATTATCGCAAGATAATATGATGTTGCATAACGAATTCAAACAAGTATGGGAATCCACTTCTGTTATTAACAAACCCTTTGAAATTGATGTAGATAATAGATGGGAAGAATTTAAAACCCGTGCCAAATTTGATGAATCTATTATTACCCCGGTTAATTCCAGCCAGAAACAATTAGGGTTTAAGCGGTTTTTCATAAATGTAACTCGTGTTGCTGCAGTTATAGTTTTATTGTTTGGGCTCTATTTAATGTTTGACAAAGAACAACAGGCAGATACATTGAATTATACAGCTATTGCACAAACCGACATGCCATTAACACTTCCTGATGGTACTTCAGTTGCATGTAATAAAGGTGCAAATATTGTTTATCCAGAACATTTCTCAAATGAGTTAAGAGAAATTAGCTTTATGGGAGAAGCATTTTTTAATGTGGCCCATAACCCACTTAAGCCAATGATAATTGCAACAGATAATGTTAGGGTTAAAGTACTTGGTACATCATTTAATCTGTGCAATTGCATTAATTCTGACGAAATAGTTGTTTATCTGGAATCTGGAAAAATTCTATTTTATTCGGTCGATAGTTACAATGGCGACATACTCGAGCAAGTTATTCTCGAACCTGGTGAAAAAGGTGTATATAATAAATCTACAGGATTAATTACTAAGTCTGAGTTTGATGGTGTTAATCATTTAGCATGGAAAACCGGAATTCTTAATTTTGTAAATGCTCCATTATCAGATGTTGTAAAAGTTCTTGAGAATACCTACCAAATTAGTATTACTACCCAATTATCACTTGATGATTATATTCTTACTGCAAGATATCAAGATGAAACAACTGAAACCATCTTACAGTCGCTTCAATTAATTTATGGTTTCGATTACCAGATTGAAGGAAACTCAGTGGTACTTAAATAGCATTCATTTCTTTTTCCTGAAACATTTATTTCTTATTTCTGTAAACAGCTATGTATTACTTAGGTATGTAAAAGTAATCTCTTAAGTTTTTTTGTACTTTAGCCCGTCAAAATATTTATTGAAAGTAAGCAAGTAAATGGGAGTATTGTTTTATCGAAATAACCAACCACTTAAGTTGAAGTCGACTCCAGTTAATATTCGTATTATTCGATATATATTTTCTTTTTTATTTATTATGCCTGGTTTGGTATTTACCTTGGCTTCTCAATCATTTAATACCAAAGAGATTGATTTTCATGTTGAAAATGAAAAGCTATCCAATGTGCTGTTAAGACTTGGTAATGAAACTAATCTTAATTTTTCCTATGATGCAGGAGATAGTGTTTTTAGAAAGAGAGTCAATTATTCAACTACGAATAAACAACCCCTAATTATATTAGATGAACTATTATCAAATTCAGGCTGTGGGTTTAAGTTAGTTGGGAATCAGATTGTAGTATTTCCTAGTCTTGAGATGACAGTATTACCAGTTTCAGTTCCTGAGCAATTGGCAAATAATATACAGCTGTCTAATGAATCAACTCAAAAATCAAAGACTACTGAAAAACCAGGTGTACTGATAGTTACAGATACTGTTTTTGTACGTGATACAATTATTAAGTTTCAAACAGATACTGTATTTGTTATCGATACCATAATTGTTGAAAAGGAGAAACCCATAAAAGCGTCAATTAATAAATTAAAGGATATCCCGGTTGATTATTTTAACAAGGAATCTTCACGAGAAAAAGGCTGGTCAGGAACTATTTACCTAGCTCCAATAATATCTGATTTTTCGCTTGTCAGACCAGAATCGAATCTCTCAATAAGAAATTTCTCACTTGGAATAGAGATAAGCAAAATATTTAATAATTGGAATTTAACAGCTGGATTGAAAATAACACAATTTGGTGAAAAATTTAATCATTCCTATAGTATACAAGAAGGCGGCTTTTTTGTAACAGATACCATTGATACATATTACACGGTAGTTGCTTTTGATACAACCTATTACTATGTTACTGACTCTTCCTGGAAACCAATTAATAATCAAGAGTATAATTATAATATTAATAATCGTATTGGTTTGCTCGAAGTAATGGCTTCGGTTTCTTATGATTTTTATAGTAATCAAAGCATTCGGTTATATGTAAAAGGAGGGGCTCAATTAGGTACTATGATTTATAAAAATGGATTGGCCATTCCCGATAACAATAAACCTTCAGGAGTTGACTTTGCTGATTTAAGCTTTAGAACACAATCTATCTCTGTATTGGCAGGTATTGGGATGAAATATCGGATAAACAGTAAATTGGATTTCAATTCGGAACTCTTCTATCTTAGGTATCTTGATAATATCGTAATTGATTATCCCAAAAATTCGCAAATAGACGGTGTTGGTCTAAAACTAGGTATAATATATTACTTTTAGTTTAACTACTATAAATGATAAAATTTTCGATAACACATATTATCAAAAATATTATTGCAACATGCTCTGCATTTGTTAGGAATGGAATACTATTCTATTTAATTATAATTGGAATTAGTGCTTTTTCACAGATTGCAAATGTTGGTGGTGTAATGACATCAGACAGAACATTTTATAGCGATACCACATATGTTATATATCAAGACTATGAAGTACCACAAGGAATTGTACTAACCATTAATGCAGGTGTAAATGTGCGTGTGAACTACGGAATGGGTTTGTTTGTTAATGAGGGAATATTAAGAATAAACGGTAACGAGTCAGATTCTGTAAGTTTTTCTCCAAATCATACGCATCCAGGACATATGTGGAAGTGGAACGGAATTGTTATTCAAAATGCAAGCCCTGAAAATCAGAGTTACATTAAATATGCGCATATAACAGATGCTGAGACAGCCATTTTATTGGAAGATTCGAAAAACGTTCTTATTGAAAATTCAAGTATGCTTAATAGTCAAAATAGAGGCATATTTGCATCTAACAGTAGCTTTTGTTATTTTTTGAGTTGTGTAATTGAGAATAACTATGTGGGAATTGAATTGTCAGCAGACTATCTCCGAACAACATCTCATAATGTAATATATGATTGTAGAATAAAGAACGACAATCACAATGTTTATATATTTAGGGAAGCAGGTGGATTGTATCAAAACAATTTGATAAGGCAAAATATTATTGATTCTGGTAATAATGGCATTTGGATTGCTAATAATGGGGGATCGGTAAATTCAAAAAATATCATCGAAAAAAATATCATCATCAATAATGGTTCTGATGTGGGTTATGGTTTATTTCTGGCTCATGATTCCACCATTGTTGCCAACAATATTTTTTTTAATAATAACATTGCAATATTTAGTGAGGACAAAGGAAATAATTGTTCAATATTAAATAATAGTTTCTATCAAAATCGATGGGCCATTGCCATAGGTGCCGGGTCCGAAGGTAATAAATGCCTAAACAACACATTCTCGCTAAATTCCATCGAATTATTGGGTGTGAAAGAAACCCAAAATACCTTGTTCAGTAGAAATAATATTTTGCACAATGAAGGAATGGAAAATATTGTTGTAAATAGCACTCCTCTTGATTTGTCAATCAACAATAATTATTGGGGTACAAGCGATACATCCATTATTGAAAAACTTATTTATGATCATAGCGACAATCCCGAACGTGGAAACCTCTTTTATGTTCCTTTCCTAGATACTATGGATGTTTCAAACCCTATTTCACCGCCATACCTGGTAAAAAAACAATTGGTTAAAACCAGAGTTAGGCTTCTATGGAATGCTAATCAGGAGCAAGATCTGGAAGGCTATAAACTCTATTATGGCATTTATTCAAACTATAGTTTCTCAAGCAGTAGGGTTCTAAATACAGACACACTAATCTACCTTGATGGTGATATATCAATAGTTGATGAAATCGGACTCACAGCGTTTGATTCAGTGACTCTTATAGAAGATCAGCAATATACAGGAAATGAAAGTCCATTTGCATTTGCCAAACTATATCCCTATGCCGGTATGGATACAGTAATTTGTAAGCATACTGATGAGGTTGAATTAATACATAGTAGTGTGCCCTATAGCTACGTTGAATTGTTATGGTCAACCACAGGAGATGGGTATTTTGATGAACCAAACAATCTAAAAACAAGATATTACCCCGGTGAGGAGGATATTATAAGTGGTGGCGCACAAATATTGTTAAGTGTAACAACTGTTGATGAAACCCTTACTGATAGTTTTGAGCTTTTTATTATTGATAATCCAGTAGCAAATGCAGGAAACGATACCATTGTAGTAGCTGATACCCCTATTAATATTGTTGGGTCACATGCATATAACTACAACCAAGTAAAGTGGTTTAGCAATGGTGATGGTACTTTTAATAGTGATACACTTGTTAATCCTATTTATTACCCAGGCTCAGAAGATAAAAGCAATGGTCAAGTTATGCTCGAAATGATAGCTTATTCAGAGTGTGGTACGGTTTCTGATTCAATGGAAATTACTATTGAACCACATTTTTCAATCGAAGGGAGGCTGTGGACAAACCAGAAATCCCCATATAATGGGGCAATTATTTCCTATTTAAGAGGAAAGATTGGTGCAAGATCAACTCAAATAGAGTATACTGAAAGTAATGGCCATTTTAGATTTGAAAAGGTAATGAGGGGTAATTACTACATATATGCAATCCCCGATACAAATAACCTTCAAAATTTAGTACCTGGTTACTATGCAAATAAGGTATCATGGGAATCTTCATATTTGCTTCCTGTTGATGCAGATGTGTATGATATTGATATTTATCTTCCTGCTGCAGCCGTAGAACTGCCAACTGGAGATGCATCCATATCAGGACATATGGATATTCCATTGGTTTCCAAGTATAACTCTCAAATTTACTGTACCCCTTGGTTTAATAATATCGGTAACGAGTTTTGTAGTGGTGGTTTATCAAATGTTACGGTATTTCTTTACGATAGTAATAGAAGTGTTATACTCGATTATACGTTAACCAATGAGTTTGGAGATTTTTATTTTAAAAATCTACCCTATGGAAGTTTCATATTAGATGCTGAGAAACCGGGTTATTACTCTGTACCTTCTGCCGAAATTAGCCTTTCGCCGGATAATAAAAATGAAACTGGCGTTAGTTTGATATTAACTGATCAAAAAATTGGATTCTCAGTTAAAAACGTAAGTGCCAATGATGATATAGTTAACGTATATCCCAATCCGGCAGTAAAGGAAATTACAATTCCCTATTTATCAGAAAAGTCGGAAATCTATATCTATGATTTATTTGGAAATATTAAGTTAAATAGTAGGTTTTCTGAAACAGAAAAATCAAGCTCGGTAAAAGTTGATGTTTCACATTTTTCAAGCGGACTTTATTTTGGAAGGGTAATCAGCTCAGGAAATAGTAAGCGATTTAGTTTTGTTGTTCCATAGTCATTTATTTGTTGTCAACCTAGGATTGATATCCTGCAAAATAGCCTTATGGTTGGTAGGTTTCTTTTTCGTTATTTCTGTTTCAGAATAATCACAGTATTAAACCATCAACTTTTGCATATTTCATGTTATTAACATATTCAATTTTGATTTCCTTAATAATTATATCAAACCTATAAAATAAAATTGAAAAAAAATGATTTTAGAGTAGGGGTAAATCGCCTTTAAACTGTCATATAAGTGTAATAAAGAATACTGACTTTCAATCATATGCAAATAAATAGACTTTTGCACATCTTTTATTATTCAAAACCAACGACTATTGGTCGGATAATCAATGTGTTATATTTGAATGGGCTATTGAAAGATAATCAGTATATTAGGATTAAAAATATATGTTTCTTATATTTGCAGGATTTTGACTTTTATTGCAAAAAGAAATTGACTTTTATTAGAGTATAAATAGACTAGACTAATTATTATTAATTTTAATTTAAAACAATTCGTATGAAGAAAATTACAACTTTTCTCTTATTGATGATGTTTATTTCATCAACGGTATTGCTTGGGCAAATGGGCACAAGTTATACAAACTCAGGAGAGGATCCTTCGATGAATGTTCGTAGGGCTGTTAGTCCTAACGCACAAACACAGGCGATCCCTTCTAACAGACTCAACGCTAAGAGCAGTACTTCGTTTACAGTACCTGCTACTGGTGGTTCAAGAGCTATCAGCAATATTAATATTGCTGTAACTGTTGATGTGTTTGCTAGTGAGGCTTCATATAATCTTTGGGATTATGATGCTGGAGCTTATTATTGGCCAACAGATCAAACTTTTACTTCAGGTAATCAAACAATAGTACATGTTCTTCCTTTAACCGAAGGTAGCAGCTATGATGTTGATTGTTTTGATACTTATGGCGATGGCGGTATCGGTGGTGTAGTTACCAATGATGATACAGGTTGGGATATTACCTCATGGGGTGATAACGATTACACAAGCTATGGAGCTTTTAATTTTGTAGCTGGTCCTGGAACACCTCCACCTCCACCAATTTCAACTTATCCTTATCTTGAAACATTTACCGGAACAAGTCTTCCTCCATTTTGGGCGAATATTGGTCCTGATATGTGGAAATTCAGCGGAACAGCTTATTATGGAGCTAATGTTGATCATACAACAGGTTCAGTAGGAAATTATGCATGGGTTGATGATTCATCACCTTATACAAATCCTTCGGATCTTGAAACTTATCTTTTCGACCTAACATCCATAACAAATCCATTAACAGTACCAACACTTAGTTTTTGGTATTGGATAGGTAAAAATGGAAACCCAGGTTCTACATTACAAATTGATATTTATGATGGAACATCATGGATATCAAATGTAGCAACATATGGATATACAGGTGCATGGACAGAAGCAACCATTGATTTAACACCTTATTCATCAGCTGCAACAATGATCAGATTTAGAGGATTAGAAAGTACTACTTCCTTTAACTGTGATATTTGTTTAGATGATGTTGGTGTAGATGGTCTTTCTATCGGAGATTTAAACGGTTTTGTATTTAATGGCGATGGACTACCAATGCCGGGAGCAACCGTAGCAATTCCAGATCAAGGAATATCAACTGCAACAGATGCAACCGGATACTATGAGTTTATTGATGCTCAAGGTGGTGTATTTGATGTAACAGCATGGAAAGATGGATTTAATGTAACAACAATTTCAGTAGATATTATTGCTGGAGGAGTAACACAACAAGACTTTGTATTAACAAAGCCATTGTTTACAATTAATCCATTATTTTTTGACGAAACTTTAAATCCAAATGAGTACCTAACTACTTATTTAGGAATTTTAAATACAGGTAATGGTGAAGGTATGTGGGAAGCTGTAATTAATTACACATCCAAAGCCCCAGGTACAAGCACAGTAACTGAAGTAACCGGA
>JAERTF010000055.1 GCA_016845105.1 Bacteroidota bacterium
CCGATACCCTGATACGTGGTTGTGCTCAGTAAGTCAAAGATACGATTTGAAAGCAATTCACAACCATATTTTATTTATTAATAACTTTTGTTTTGTTGTGCTCAGTAAGTCAAAGATACGATTTGAAAGCAATTCACAACAAGTTTCTATTTGTTAGATTAGAACGTGCTGTTGTGCTCAGTAAGTCAAAGATACGATTTGAAAGCAATTCACAACCGTTTTAATAAGTATACGTATGAATATAATGTTGTGCTCAGTAAGTCAAAGATACGATTTGAAAGCAATTCACAACTAGCCGTTACCGCGGCACGTGCTATATCGAGTTGTGCTCAGTAAGTCAAAGATACGATTTGAAAGCAATTCACAACCATGGTATGAATTATTCTTAAGGTTGTATCGTTGTGCTCAGTAAGTCAAAGATACGATTTGAAAGCAATTCACAACAGTTTAGACACCATTAATTTTGATTCAGTAGTTGTGCTCAGTAAGTCAAAGATACGATTTGAAAGCAATTCACAACGAACTCAATAAAAAGAAGAGTTACCTTTTCGTTGTGCTCAGTAAGTCAAAGATACGATTTGAAAGCAATTCACAACAATGAATGTTGACAATTTTCACTTCTAGTAGTTGTGCTCAGTAAGTCAAAGATACGATTTGAAAGCAATTCACAACTAGTTCTAATTTCATCATCTAAACTATTCCGTTGTGCTCAGTAAGTCAAAGATACGATTTGAAAGCAATTCACAACAGGATTTACAAACTCACCTACAGCATTAACGTTGTGCTCAGTAAGTCAAAGATACGATTTGAAAGCAATTCACAACATGAAAGAGTGTTTTCCTGATGCTGATAATGTTGTGCTCAGTAAGTCAAAGATACGATTTGAAAGCAATTCACAACCAAGTCGTTCCTCTATTTTTATATCCATGGTTGTGCTCAGTAAGTCAAAGATACGATTTGAAAGCAATTCACAACCTGAGCGATAAACGATTTTCTTTCTTCTTCGTTGTGCTCAGTAAGTCAAAGATACGATTTGAAAGCAATTCACAACTACATCTTCGGAGCAAACCTAACAGAAACAGTTGTGCTCAGTAAGTCAAAGATACGATTTGAAAGCAATTCACAACCAAATGTACGGACGTATTTGCTCAATGGATGTTGTGCTCAGTAAGTCAAAGATACGATTTGAAAGCAATTCACAACTATCCAACTGCTGTATTTTGTGATGAACCGTTGTGCTCAGTAAGTCAAAGATACGATTTGAAAGCAATTCACAACGATGTATTGACCCTTAAACGACCAAAGGCAGTTGTGCTCAGTAAGTCAAAGATACGATTTGAAAGCAATTCACAACGACTGGACAGGACAAGAAGTAATTGATTATGTTGTGCTCAGTAAGTCAAAGATACGATTTGAAAGCAATTCACAACCCACTAATGGTAGTAAGTAAATCAATTTCAGTTGTGCTCAGTAAGTCAAAGATACGATTTGAAAGCAATTCACAACCCCGTTAATGAGCCGATACCCTGATACGTGGTTGTGCTCAGTAAGTCAAAGATACGATTTGAAAGCAATTCACAACCATATTTTATTTATTAATAACTTTTGTTTTGTTGTGCTCAGTAAGTCAAAGATACGATTTGAAAGCAATTCACAACGCATTAGTTCAAGTTAAGGTATTATGTAACGTTAATTTTTAGCTATTGTGTTCTACTCTTTAGCTAAACAAAACAAATCCAACAAGTGTAAAAAAACTATCTTTGTTGATCTAAAACAAGACCTATGTCTGACGATAAAAAGATAATTTTTTCAATGGTTGGGGTAAGCAAGATTGTTCCACCTAACAAGCAGATTCTGAAAGATATATATCTTTCATTTTTTTATGGGGCAAAAATTGGGATTATTGGTTTGAATGGATCAGGTAAATCTACATTGCTAAGAATAATTGCCGGAGTTGATAATACCTACAATGGCGAAGTTGTTTTTTCAAAGGGATATTCTGTGGGATTATTAGAACAGGAACCATTGTTAAACGAAACTAAAACTGTTCGTGAAGTAGTTGAAGAAGGTGTTCAGGATGTTGTTGATATTCTTAAGGAATACGAGGAGATAAATCTTAAGTTTTCTGAACCCATGTCGGATGATGAAATGAATGCTGTTATAAAGCGTCAGGGTGAACTTACAGAATTAATTGAACAACATAATGGTTGGGAGCTTGACTCTAGACTGGAAAGAGCCATGGATGCACTAAGGTGTCCGGAAGAATCAAAATCTGTTGCAGTATTATCAGGGGGAGAACGACGAAGAGTAGCACTGTGTCGTTTACTTCTTAAGGAACCAGACATACTTCTGCTTGATGAGCCCACAAACCATTTGGATGCAGAATCAGTTGATTGGCTTGAACAACACCTCCAAAAATATAAAGGCACAGTAATAGCAGTAACTCACGATCGTTACTTTTTGGATAATGTGGCAGGTTGGATTTTGGAATTGGATCGAGGGCATGGAATACCTTGGAAAGGAAATTATACGGGTTGGCTTGAGCAAAAATCCAAGCGATTGGAAATGGAGGAAAAAACTGCCAGCAAGCGTCGCAAGACTCTGGAAAGGGAACTTGAATGGGTTAGAATGGCTCCAAAAGCAAGACATGCCAAATCAAAGGCTCGATTGTCTAACTATGAAAAAATGTTATCGGATGACGGTAACGAAAAACTAGAAAAACTAGAGCTATTTATTCCCAATGGGCCCAGGTTGGGAACAAAAGTTATTGAGTCGAAAAACCTTCGAAAGGCCTATGATGATAAATTGCTATTCGATGATCTTGATTTTAGTTTACCACCAGGGGGGATTGTTGGCGTTATTGGACCCAATGGTGCAGGTAAGACCACATTGTTTCGATTGATTATGGGACTGGAAAAACCTGATAAAGGAAATTTCGAAGTTGGTGAAACGGTTAAAGTTGGTTATGTTGATCAGGCACACGAAGATATTGATCCTGAAAAAAGTGTTTGGGAAGTAATTTCAGATGGTCATGATAATATTCAACTTGGTAACCGAAGCATGAATTCCAGAGCTTATGTAAGTAAATTTAACTTTAGTGGCACTGATCAAGGAAAAAAAGCAGGGGTTCTTTCCGGTGGAGAACGAAATAGAATGCATCTTGCATTGACATTGAGACAGGAAGCTAATGTGCTTCTGTTGGATGAGCCAACCAACGACATCGATGTAAATACTCTCAGGGCACTGGAAGATGGTCTTGAAAACTTTGCCGGATGTGCAGTTGTTATATCCCACGATAGATGGTTCCTGGATAGAATTGCTACACATATTCTGGCGTTTGAAGGAGATTCAAATGTTTATTATTTCGAAGGTTCGTATTCTGATTATGAAGAAAACAGGAAGAAGCGCCTTGGGGATACCGGCCCTAAGCGTATCAGGTACAGGAATTTAGGATAGAAGAGTTTTAGAAATAAACAACTTATACTTTTTGTTACAAAGTACTATATACACACGGGGTAGGAGTCGGCATTAACTTCTGGGCAAGCATATTACTATGCTTGGAGACATGATCCTGAATTCAATTTAATTTATAACAAATCTATACCCCACACCTCTAATATTTATAATTTTTAGAGATGGATCATTTTCAAGTTTTTTGCGCAACTTGGATATGTAAACATCAAGGGTTCTGCCAATATAATCGCCTTCATCACCCCATATAACATTCAAAATGTATTCTCGTTCCAAGGTTTTATTCTCATTGGAGAAAAGTAAAAAAAGCAAATCTGCCTCTTTACTTGATAATTCAACTACTTTCTTTTTTAGTGTTAGATTCATCCCTTTCTTGTCGAATAAATATGAACCAATTGTTAGTATTTCAGAATTGAGCTTTTCCCTTATTTTTCTTTTCTGGAGATAAATTAGCAAACCAATTATCACTAATAGTGAGATTATAATTAATGTATAAAATATGTAATCTTTTATCAATGATTGTGGAGGTTTTTGAATGTCTTGAAATGAAGAAAAATCAAGTACCGAGGTGTCAATAATTGTGAAAAACAATTTGTAGCATCCAGAAGGTTGTGCTCTTTGTTTACATGGAATATTTTCTTGATTAGTAGATACTAATACCTCATAACTATAAATTATAGTGCCTCCATTACAATCTACTATTTCTACTAAATATCCACTTGCAATATTAGTTTCTTCCACAACATTATGAACAATATTTATCAGTTTTTCTGGATTAATTTCAAATTCGTTTTCAAATTCAACCTTATATCTATCACCAACTTTCTCAACAGCCAATACTCTTGATGTACTATCACCTGAATCAAGTAACAATCGATCTCCGATCATTCTCATTGCTACTTTAATATGACTATCAAACAGGTCATTGGTTGAAAATGAGTCTGTTGTTATCATAAGCAATAAGAAACAAATGATTAATCTTAGAATTATCATGTTACAAATATATCCGAATATCCAATTTATGTAGTTTGGTTTACCTTTAATTTACAGTGTTTTTACATTAATTTACATTTCTTAACTCAATTTTGGGCAGAGCTAATATACTTTTACAGCATAATTTTAAATATAAAACAATGTATAAAAAAACTCTTACAGTATTTGTAATACTATGCCTAACTACCTTAACTATTTATTCACAAAACAAAGATGAAGTGAAAGAACCCCACAAATATGGTGGCTGGTATTGCCCTGATAATTTAGGTGGCTTTCCTGCAGTTAACATTTTTGATTGGGAAGATGTGCCAGTTGTGAACGGGCGAATGCCAACCCAAGAAGAAACTCGAAATGGTATGTCATTAATATTTGTGGATGAGAAAAAATATTCAGATGTAGTACCTTTGGAAATGACAATGCCAAGATTGGCTACCTACTATAATAACTATTCAAAAAGGGTAGAGTTTGTGATTGTAATTCAAGCTTTCAAAATTGATAAGGATTCAATTGTTGGATTTAGGTATTTAAATGGAGGCAATGGAAGTTCCCGGTTTAATGAAGTAAATTTCCTAAGTAATTATGAGATTGATATGATTCCTTCCTCTCGTTTTATTTCACAAAGTATCAAAATACAAGCCACTCAAGATGTGATTTGGAAGATTCTTACAAAGCCTGAATATGCAGAAACATTTCAGCCAACTTTCGACAAAGAAAATAACTTAGATACTGACTGGAGAAAAGCTTCAAATGTTAACTACAGTTATCCGAATAGTGGTGACCAAACATCTGCTTACGCAGATAAATTATTTGGAAGTTTCTATATTCAAAATGACTATAATCATAATCAGTACAATGAAAAATTTCTTTTACGAGAAAATGAATCTACCAAAGAAACAGAGTTAATAATTGTTTGTGGTCCTTTCGGAGATGATTATAATACTCAGCAGGAAATAATTAGTCATTGGGCTAAACAAGTGAAAAAAATCAGTGAATCCCATCAAACCTTCTCAATTGTTCAATAAGTTCGTACTTATTTATTAATGGCATTTGTTGATAATAAAAAAGGGAAGTACTATATATTGAGATTAAGAATTGTTGAAATGCAATAAGGGCTACTCTATTGTTCAAAGCACTTTATTTTGTTAAAGAACTACTTGCTATTGACAATAACTAATTTATTCATCAACCTTAACTTCTCTGAAATTAACTCGACAATCTTCAGTCGATTCTGAATTCCTTGTTGCTTTAATTCAAGAATATCATGACCAATGTTTCCTGCCTTCCCCACCCAAAACAATACTTTATCTGCATTTTGAAAATATTCCACCAACTCCATAACTACATTATCATCACCCATGTAGTTTATTTCTTCGCTTAGCAAATTATACAGTTGGTTAAGAGTAATCATTCCTTCAGATGCAACGGTAATTCCGGGAATATTAAATGAAGGAGGAGTTATTGGTGACCCTTCTTCTTTAATTTCAATTGGTTTTTTTAATTCCCGGGCCAGCATTCGTGATGTGGATCCTCCACACACAACCTTAATGCCCTCCGATTTTATAAACTCATCAACAAATTCATTATCATCTTCTTTGCTAACTGGTGTTCCGGTAAGCACATTTAGGGTTATTCCCCTTCGGTTGTATGCGGCTACAACCGTACAATCATCACCGAATTTCTTTCCCCAAAATTGTACGGCCTGTTGATGTACTGATGAAACCAACTCCGGAAATTTATTATCAACATTGTAATCCAAGTGATTAATAAACTTAACAACACCTTCTGTTTCCCATCCGGCTACTAATCCATTACCTAGACCGGATTGAGTAATTCCATCACTCATTAATATTACGCCTTCGTTTTGGTTAATTTGAAAATGAGATTCTGATACTTGTGCTTTTTCCCAAAAATAAATCCTAGAGCTAATTGCTTCGGCATATTGTTTACTTACAAAAATCGGAAGAGGCATATCATAAGCCATAATGGACGTATTTCCATTATCGAGGATACGTGCAATGGTGAAAACTGAAAATGGCTCATTTTTTCCCCAGGCTTTATTCATGGTATCACCAACAGTTTCGAATGTTTTTTGTAATGATGCTCCTGCCCTTAACATTGCAACAATTCTCGAGCAACACATACTTGCGTAGATATGAGCCTTCATACCTGACCCAATCCCATCACATACAATTATATTTGTTGATGTAGCATCTCTATATACTTCAACAACATCGCCACAAGCAGCACCATGTTTTTTTGATGACTGACAGATTTCTACATTAGTATGTACGTATTGTGACTTCATTTTCTATTTTGTTGTACGCCAATTATTGTTTTGTACTACCTTTATAATCAGTTTTTTCAACGGAATATATAATATCATCAACCCAGGTACCTCGTGATAAATAGCTTTTCTTTATATACTTCTTTTTCACGAAACCTAACCTATGCACTAAACTAATTGATCCCTTGTTCAAGGGATCAATGGAAGCAGTAATTTTATTTTTGTTTAAAGTATTAAATAAAAAATCTATTGTTGCACCTAGGGCTTCAGATGCAAAACCAGATCCATGATTAGCTATTCCTAAGGTACAACCAATTTCACATTCTGTATTGTCAATGAAATGAACTCCAATATCACCAATAATTTCATCGGTTATTTTATTAATAATCACCAACTGAAACCATGTATCGGGTATATTAATTTTTGATGGGTTTTTGCTGATAAATACATCAACATCATCCAATGTACTCGGAATCCATCCTTGATATTTGTTGGTTTCAAAATCCGATCTATAACTAAAAACCTGTTTATTGTCATTAGCTTCAATGGGCCTTAATATTGTTCTTTCTGTTTCAATTATCATACAATTGTATTAGCAACAAAAATAGCTCAATAATTATTTTTCAATGGCATCAATTAATTTCTGGAGTAGCATTTCTCCTCTTGCAGTATTTTCTCCAAGGAATTTTGCCTGCTCCTGTGCCATTTTAATTTGGTGATCAATTAGTTCATGAGCCTGGATTATTGTGTCTGTTTTGATTTTGTTAAGTTTCGACTTATTCTGCTGAAAATCTGTAACATCCACAAAAATACCCACAAGTTTATTTTCTTCAGGTATTGAATAACAAAACTGATGACAAATAAGATTATAGTTTGGAACCTTCAATTCTTCACGAATTATTGAATCTTGGTTTGAAAGTAATTTTTCAAATGGACCTGAGTCTAGTAAATATGATATGGGCTGATCGAGTGTACTATCTGAACAAAAGAACATTTTTTTAAATGCAGGGTTCATGTGTCGGATTCGTAACTGATCATCAAGCAATACAATTCCATTGGGATCTTTTTCAATAATCAGATGACTACGTTTTTCTGCAAGACGTCGCATGTAAGGGATACACATTTCAACCTCGGCAATTCCCTGAAGAACTGCTATTGCCTTTTTGCGACAGGTATCATATCCACAACCACCACAATTAAGTTCATTTTCAGAGTTTTGTTTTCCTGTTTTATTTAGGACTTCTTTTATTTCCAATTCGGTATATACTGGTTTGGAAATAGATGTGTTTTTGTTAAATCTTGTATTTAGGTTAACATTTGTGTTATTTAAAGAGGATGTATCTGCCTTATTATCTTTATGATAATTAAGAATCCTATGGCGATCTTTATAATTATTTCTGTTCTTAGGAATAGCAGGTCCTGCAATACAACCATGTTTGCAGTATAAAGGTTCAACAACTATTGGCTCATCACTTTCCTCAACCAGCTTTAATGCTTCCTGAACTTCTCGTGATCCACTGATGCTCAAATATGTATTATCCATTAAATCCGTTGAAAGTCCTGCTGTTTTTAATAAACCTCCTTCGATGGGAAATAATCGTGAATCTCCCTTTGGTAGTTCATCAAAACTACTTTCTTCGCAGTTTTCAATTACAATATTATTTTCAACAAATAAGCCATACAACTCTTCGAAAGTGATTGCTGCAAATACTTCTCCATGTAGTTCCGGCCGCTTAATTTCACGGATTTTAGCTATACAAGGACCAATAAAAACAATATGGTGATCGGGTAATTTTCGTTTTAGTATTCTGGCATGTGCAATTAACGGAGAAACAACGGGAACTAGTTTATTTACCAATTGTGGGGTATATTTTTCCACATATGAAACAACTGCCGGACAAGCAGTACAAATATGACTTTGTTTGGGATAGCTTTCGATATAATCACGACTCTGACCAGAAGTTTCATAGGCTCCCACTGCAGTTTCGGCAATAAATGAAAATCCACACATACGTAAGGCAGATGGAATTCGTAATACCTGCCATGGTTGATAAACCGATGCAAATGATGGTGCTACGGAAACTGCAATTTTTTCTCCTTTTTTTAAAGCCTGTAATATCTTATCAAGATCACTTGTATATGACTTTGCATTTTGAGGACATTCAAGTACACAAGCACCACAATCAATACATTTATCAGGAATAACCTGGGCCTGAGCATTCTCAATTTTAATTGCATTTACGGGGCATACTCTAACACATTTATTGCAATCTCTGCAAAGTGCTTTGTTCGTATAAACCACATTATCAACGTTTTGTTTCATGGTCAAAAATATTAAGAAGGATGGTAAACGAAACCCGGAAATAGATTACAATATCTAAATCGGGCTCCGTTTCGGTAAAAATCAGCTTCCTTTTTCCCAATCGAAAACCTAAACCATCATGTCAATTCTGCATTTTTCCAGCTCAATTTGTATAGCCTTTTTTACTGCCGCAAAAGTAGCTTTTTCAATGGTGATATTGTTAACACTTACAACTGGCCCGCGATCACATTTTTCGTAACAGAAAGTTGCACTCACATCAACTGTTTCTTCTTGTTTTTCAAAACCAACCATGTCCTGAAGTTTGTTTTGTGTAACATATACCACAAGTTTTTTTAGTAATTCTTGTGATCCTCTTACATAGCAATTAGTACCAACACATACCGAAACTTTTACCTTATGATTAACCGAATTTCTAACGTCTAAACTAATATCCGATATGCGTTTTCGAGAGTTATATGTTGTATGCAATAGATGATGAGCTTTCTCACCTCCTATTTCTCCAAGTTCATTTTTATAAATATCGCTTACATAAGGGTTTTCCTGTGACTTATGTAATTGGAGCTGTTTATCGCAATTATAAAGTGAAGCTGTTCGTTTCTTTTTAAAATTATTATCGAAACTAACCGGTTGCCCGCCACCAACAACGCAACCTCCGGGGCAAGCCATCATCTCAATAAAATCAATATCCGATTGTCCGTTTTTGATTTGTTCACAAAGAATTCGGGCATTGCTTAAGCTATGAGCTACTCCAACCTTTAAGGTAGATTCGGGTAGATTTACTTCTATGGTTCTAAGCCCACTTTCTCCTCTTACGATTTCAAAATCACTATCTATTAATGTTTCTCCGGTTATCTTTTCATAGGCATATCGTAAAGCTGCCTCCATAACTCCACCTGAGTTTCCAAATAATATTCCACCACCTGTTTTAAATCCAAATGGCATATCAAACGATTCTGGTAACAGCTCATTGTATATAATTCCGGCATTTGAAATCATTTTTACCAACTCAGTTGTTGTAATTACATGATCAACTTCGGCAATATCTTCATGGCTAAATTCAGGACGTTTAGCCTCCATTTTTTTTGCTGTACATGGCATAACTGAAACTACAACAAGTTCCTTTTTATCAACACCCAACATATCAGGAAGAAGTTTTTTAGCCACACTTCCAAACATTTGTTGTGGAGATTTACAAGATGATAAATTTGGAAGAAGTTCAGGATAGTATTGCTCAGCAAACTTAACCCATGATGGGCAGCAAGAAGTTATTAATGGCAGTTGTCCCTTGTTCATTTTTCTTTCCAGAAGTTCTTGAACCTCCTCCATAATTGTCATATCAGCCGAAAAGCTAGTGTCGTATACTTTGTCGAAACCCAGTAATTTTAAGGCATTAACCATTTTTCCGGTACTTATTGTTCCGGCTTCGGATCCAAACTGTTCGCCTATTGCAACACGCACAGCAGGTGCCACCTGAACTACAACCGTTTTATTTGGATTTGTAAGATCATCCCATACCTTATCCATTTCGGGTTTAACGGTTAGTGATCCAACCGGACAAACCGATACACATTGTCCACAGTTTACACATTCCACATCAGCTAAACTCATTCCAAATGCAGGAGCAACCCTAGTTTGTGCACCACGATGGATAAAATCGATGGCACCAACCGACTGCACTTCCTTACACATTCTAACGCAATCGCCACAAAGTACACAGCGATTTGGATTATGAACAATACTTTCTGATCTGTCATCCACCGGAAAGTTAACGTTTGTTTTTTTAAATCTGGATTGAGAAATTCCTATTTTGCTGGATAGCTCTTGTAGTTTACAATTGTTACTACGATCGCATGTTGGACACTGAATATCGTGGTTTGCCAAAAGTAATTCAAGATTTACTTTTCTTATGGTTCTGATTTCGGATGTATTTGTTTGTACAACCATTCCGTCCTCCGGTGCTATTGAACAACTTGCCTGAACCCCTTTGCCATCAACATCAACAACACATAGTCTGCAAGCCCCGTATATACTTAATTCAGAATGATAACAAAAAGTTGGTAATTCAATGTTGGCTTTTCGTATTACTTCCAGAACATTTTTTTCGTTTTCAATAAGGATATTTCGTCCGTTTACTGATATATATTTTTGTTTTTCCATGATTTTGATCATTATTAATTAAAACCCAATTACTGCATCAAATTTGCAAACAGATGCACATATTCCACATTTCGTACAAATATCATTGTCAATGGTATGGAGTTGTTTTTTCTCACCCGATATTGCATTAACAGGACATTTTCGAGCACATGCTGTACAGCCAATACATAGGTCAGCATCTATTTCGATTTTAGCCAACGATTTACATTTATTTACCGGGCAACTTTTGTCAACAATATGCTCCATGTACTCATCGTAAAACTTGCTAATTGTTGATAAAGCAGGACTTGGAGCCGTTTTTCCCAATCCACACAATGATGCTTTTTGAACCACAGTACCTGTTTCGATAAGCATATCTAAAGTTTCTTCGGTAGCATCACCTTCGATGATATCATCAAGCATTGCCAACATTTGTTTTGTACCTTCACGACATGGAACACATTTTCCACAACTTTCGTTTTGGGTGAACTCCATAAAGAATCGGGCAACCTGAACCATACACGATTGTTTGTTCATTACAACAAGTCCGCCCGAACCTACCATGGCACCCTTAGCAATCAGGTTGTCATAATCGATTGGTAAATCGATATCTTCTTCTGTTAAGCAACCTCCCGAAGGTCCTCCAATTTGAACTGTTTTAAAGCCGTCATTTGTTAATTCGCCACTTTCGTCACAAACTCCTCCACCAATATCATAAATAATTTTACGAAGTGTTGTTCCAAATGGCACCTCAATTAGTCCGGTGTTAGCAACGTGTCCGGTTAGTGCAAAAGTTTTGGTTCCCTTTGATGATTCGGTACCATATTGATTAAACCAATCAGCTCCTTCGAGTAATATCCTGGGTATGATACCCAGTGTTTCAACATTGTTTATAACTGTTGGTTTTCCCCACAATCCTTTTTGGGCTGGAAATGGTGGTTTAGGTAATGGCATTCCTCGTTTACCCTGAATGGAACTTATTAATGCGGTTTCTTCTCCACAAACAAAAGCACCCGCTCCTTCCATAAGGTGGATACTAAGGTTTTGATTGGTTCCAAAAATATTATTTCCTAAAATTCCAAGCTCCTCAGCATCATTAATGGCTTTGATCATACGCTCAACAGCCAAAGGGTATTCAAGACGAACATATACATAAGCCTCATCAGCACCTACAGCTTTTGCTGCTATCATCATTCCTTCAAGCACTTTATGAGGATTACCTTCCATAAGGCTTCTATCCATAAATGCTCCAGGATCACCTTCATCGCCATTACAGATAACATATTTCTTCTCACTTTTTTCTTTACGAGTAAGGTCCCATTTTAAACCTGTTAAAAATCCACCGCCACCACGGCCACGTAATCCTGAACTTGAGATTTCATTACAAATTTGTTCATCCGACATCTGGGCAAAAGCTCTAAAAGCAGCCTTATATCCATCATGTGCAATATATTCAGCAATATCCTCTGGGTCTATTCTCCCACATTCATCCAATACCAAACGCAGCTGCTGCTTGTAAAATGGTATATCATCCTGACCCACAAACTTTTCACCACTGGTTGGGCTCATATATAGCAGATCTTCAATAACCTCATCACCAATGATGGTTTTTTCTACTATTGAGGGAACGTCTTCGGGTTTAACCTTAACATACAATATATTATCAGGGTAAATATTTACAAGGGGTCCTTTTGCACAAAACCCCTGACAGCCACTACCACTTAAATGAACCGGGTCGTTTTTATGCTTATCATCATGGGTACTTAGCATAACATCTACACCTTGCTTTTCAATTTCAATTTTAAATGCATCGAGCACTTCCAAACTGCCATTTGCAATACATCCGGTTCCAGCACATATTACAATTCGTTTTTGAACATTCTGTGTATTAATATTATATTGTTCCTTAATATCTTTGAGTTGATCATTGATAATTTCCATAATTATGCCTCCTTATTTTCTAAATAGTCATCAATAATTTCACTTATTTTTTCAGGGGTTACTTCACCAAATACTTTTTCATTTACAACCATAACCGGTGCTAATCCACATGCCCCTAGACAACTTACAGTTTCAACCGTAAACATCATGTCGGGAGTAGTGGTTTGTTCTTTGGTGAGGTTAAGCTTTTTATACAAAGCATCAACTATTGGCATGGAACCTTTAACATGACATGCTGTTCCATTGCACACCTTAACAACATACTTACCCTTTGCCTCCAGTGAAAAATGTGCATAAAATGTAGCTACTCCATAAACTTCGGCAATAGGCATATTTAAAGCAGTAGCTATATATGGTAGTACTTCTTTTGGTAAATACCTGTATTCTTCCTGAACTAATTGAAGAATAGTAATTAGTCGTGAGCTATCATATTCATATTTTTCCAGTATCTCCACGACTGCGTTAAATTTCCTTGTTATGGGAGATTCATATTCAATTACTGTATTCATCGCTTTTCGTTTTTATTTGTATTAATCATTTCTTTATGAAGAAAATATTCTTTATTTAAGATCTGAGTTATAGTTATCCCAGGACATTTTCATTCATTTTTTTAATTATTCTGTGATTCTTTGAGTTTGTTAAGCATTACTGCCACATTTGAGTACATGCTTGTATTTTGTATTATGATATTCTCCGGAGCATCAAGGTAGGTAGGTGTTAAATTCCACATGGCTACTATACCTGCATCAACAAGCTGGTTACAAACTTTTTGAGCAATCTCTTCGGGAACACAAAGAATGGCTATTTGAATATGTAAACGTGATACCATATCCTTTAATTTATCCATGGAAAGCACAAAAACACCTTCTATTTCAGTACCAATTTTTGATGGATTTGTATCGAATCCGGCAATAACCTTTACTCCCAAATCTCTAACCCCTTGATATGCCATTAATGCAGAACCAAGTTTCCCTGTTCCTATCAGAAAAGCATCATTGGGTCTGTTAAAACCCAAGAACTCTTCCAATGCCTGGATTACTTCAAAAATATTATAGCCTATTCGAGGCTTACCGCTAACATTGGTATAGGATAAATCTTTAACAACCTGGGTTGAATCATATTTTAAACGCTTACCAATTTTTGGAGCACTAATATTCATCACTCCCTGATTTCGTAGCTGTTTCAATAAAAACAAATAAGTAGGTAATCTGCGTAGTGTTGGTTCAGGAACACCCTTGCTTATTGCTTTATTTTCATCTTTTTTTTCCACCTTGGTTATTATTTATTTGGCAAAAATATAAAATATTCTTTATAAAGAAATAATTCTTTAATAATTATTCGTTTTTTCACTTAACATAACTAATTCAAATTTGTAAATAGAACATCAAATATTAAATTTGTAATAAAGATATAACTATCTAATTCAAATATTATGTTAGAAACAATAAACAGAGATGCGCTTATTATTTTTCCAAAACAACCTTTTTTTGATTGGCTTGATGGAGTATATTCCGACGACAAACACAAATGTCCTGCACCTTTAACACATGACAAGGGTACCGTTTATCTCATTCCGGAACACTTTAATACTGATGATTCGGTTAAAGAACTAAAATTAAACTTCAAGCTATACTTTGAAATCGAGCTTTTCGGATGGTGTGAAGATGAAAAATATTGGCCTAAAAAACTAACATGGCTTATGTTTGAGCAGTGGTTTCATTACAGCATTCAAAGTACTGTACTTGATGTAGTTGATGATGAAATTGAAAAAGAAGATTATTAATTCTTTTAGTATCTATATGCTGCTTTCCTCAACTCTTTAACATTAGTAATAGGGCTTGGTGGTGAAAGTTCTTTAGTCAAAAACTTATATATATCAACCCTTATTTCCTGGGCTATTTTTGTATCGGTACGATTAAAGGAATGACCGCCTTCTACATCTTCATAAATCTTATACTCAAAGGTTTTGCCATCTGCTTTAAGCGATTTAATCAGATGCTGAACTTCAAGTACATTTACATCAGCATCATTGGTATTGGTATGAATTAACAATGGTGTATCTTTCATTTTATGGGTATTCCATGCAGGAGATCTGCGTTTATACTCAGCAACATTTTCTTCGGCACTTTCACCAATATGAAAATCAACTTCATACAAATCACGATAACCTTGATCCTTATAACCCATTCGGGCAATTAAGTCACTTACGGGAACTCCTGCATATGCCACCTGATATGCATCAGGATGATCAAAAATATTAAAAAGGGCAATCAATCCACCATGGCTCCATCCAATTATTCCAACTCTATTCTTATCAACAATATCATAGTTTTCGATCATGTAATTACGTGAAGCATATACATCTTCCGTTTCAAGACCCCCATAGTCGATTTTTTCATAATGACTTTTTCCATATCCTGTGCTTCCTCGATATTCAGCAGCTACAATAATATAACCCTGAGATATTAACTCTCTTACAATATGGGCATAATAGGTTGTAAAATCGGCATGTACTCCACCATGTGGAAACACAATTAATGGATATTTTTTTGATGCATCAATATTTTTAGGGATAAACACGTATGACCAGAATTTTGTTTGATTTCCGGCACCTTGAGCATTGGGATTTTTTTCTTTCCACAAGGGAGGACCAGTAATATATACTTTATCTACTATGGCAATATCTCCAACTTTTTCGTACCAAAGTAAATCATCTATTTTCTTTTCAAGTACATCTAAACGGTGATATAATGTGGAGTTAATATCTTCAATCCCTTTTAATAGTTCGTTAGACTTAACAGGAGCATCTTGAGCTATAAGCAAACCGGAAAAACAAAGTATAAATGTCAATACAAAAACTCTAATCATAATTATCATTTTTTGTGATTCGCTAATTTATGATAAATATGCAATTAGTTACCTTCCATATTTTCAACTTCTTCAATCCGTAATTAAATTACTATTGATTTCTTGCAATTCTTCTATTTGTAACTGTTGCTCTTTTACCAAACCTTATTTTGTTATTTGATTCAGTGTGCAATGTATAAAACGAACTTAGTTTTTGTTTGGTTATAAGCTTTTCAAATAATTTGGGAAAATTTTTGCTAAATTTGTTTGGTACAAGTGTAAGCACAATTTTACCTGATTATTAAAAGCAATTTCAATATTTATACCTCAATAAATACAACTACTCTCAATTGCAAATTATAATGTGAAAATGAGGTTAGGTGCATTATTAATAAAGTAATACAACTAAAAATATCCTACTTACAAACCAAAAGCACAAACTATGAAAAAGATAATTCTAATGGGTGTCGTTTTAGCATTTGCGGCTCAAATGCATTGTCAGGGGGAATATCTTTGGACAAGGACCATAACACGATCCAACGATCATGCTGTTAAGGATATTATAGTTGATGATAAAGGAAATACATACATAACAGGAATAGCTGATGGCAGAATTCTTGATCATAATTACCAAACATATTACAATATCTATTCTGAATACATCTTTCTAATTAAATTAAATTCGAACGGACATATATGTTGGGCACGCACCCTTACGGGTGAATACCAAAGAATTTCAGATAATATTTTACTAGATGACGACTCAAATATATATATAACCGGAGCTTTTAAGAATAAGCTTGAAGTTGATTCGGTTGTTATTGACACAGCCTTATATTCTGATATCCAGCAGTTGTTTGTGATGAAGTTTGATACTCATGGTAATTTGATTTGGTCTTACAGTCCTGACTCTGATGATTGGGCAATTGCTTATGATATTGAATGTGATGAAGAACAAAATTGTTATATTACCGGAAGTTTTAATGGCGATCTAACCATTGGTGATACTACACTAACACAAGCTTATTTAGCTTATGCAGATGAAAGTGCACTTTTATTTAAACTTGATTCAAATGCTAATGTAGTATGGGCTCAAAATTGGAAAGGATTCAATAAATATAGTGCAATTTTAAGTGATACACTTCACACTGGTTTGGAGCAAATCTGCAAAGCTGAAAATGACAACTTTTTTGTCAGTGGAACCTTTAACAAGCTCTTGATAATAGATAATTACGATTCAATAGAAGCCGGTGGTGGTAGTGGTGGTAATAATAACGGTTCTCAGGATGCCATTGTTGGTAAAATAGACTCAGATGGTAATATTATCTGGCTTCGTAATTTTGGAATAAATACTGTCACATCTGCAAGTGGAAGAGTTGGCACCACTCATATTATTGCTGATGTTAACGGAATATTATATGTAGCAGGATATTTTTATTCTCCTAGTCATTATCCTATGGTTATTGATTCCTTTTCGTTAGAAAATTCATGGGCGTATGATTTATATTATGTGAAATTTCTTCAAGATGGTGGTTGTGCCTGGTTAAGAAGTAATAAGGGACTTAATAACAGCGATTACCCCCATGATTTTATTTTCGACCGAGATAAAAAACTAATAATGTCGGCTGAAATGAGTCAAACAAATTACTTTATTAACGATACCGTTAGTCTTCTACAATGCAGTAACCCAGGAATGCTTGAAATTAACCCAACAAACGGATATCTAAATCATGCTGAATATCCATATCCCTTTTCAACTATTCATCCATATCCTTATAATGGGTATTTCCCCCAAATATATATCGATAATTTAGGAAATCAGTATAAATATGCCATTGGACATAATTATTATGATGAATCAAATCCCTATGCAAGTTTCGAAGGTATTCATTTGACTAAAATGACCAGTGGGGATGTGCATCTTAGTGGTATAACATATCATGATCAAAATCAAAATGCGATCTTTGATTCAACAGAGAGTACCATTTCCAATAATATAATTATAATGGATACAGGTGCATATTTCAGATCGACTGATGAATATGGCAAGTTTGAAATTCGTGAAGATATTTCTGAGCATATTGTTGAAGCAGTCACTCCTCTGTACTGGGAAGCTACAACTCCCATTGATCCAAACTGGTACTTTCTTGATACACTTAGCATTGATGATAGTTTAAGTAATCTGAATTTCGGTTTCTCCATGTATCCGGATATCATTGATATAAGGATTAATTTAACTACCTCAAGATGTGTTCCTGGATTTCCGGCAGTTATAAACTTGGATATTGAAAATATCGGCACGGAATTTATCCTTGCGGGAACAGCTCAATTATCACTTGATGAGAAACTGCTTTTTGAAAGTTCCTCGGATTCGAGCTTCATACTTAATGGAAGCAACATTACTTGGAATTTCGATAGCCTGGATGTTGGTGATCAGCACAAGATTCTTGCATTTGTTCAGGTTCCTCCTGATGTTACTTTAATTGGCGATACCTTGAGACATTTTGCGATGGTAACACCCATTACAAATGACACAAATCAAATTAATAATTATGATACAATAACTCCAATAATATATGGTGCTTTTGATCCCAATTACAAAGAGAACTATCCAACCGGGCATTATGATAAACACTATGTAAGAAACAATGACAGTATCTTTGAATATACTGTTCATTTTCAAAATGTTGGATTATCAGAAGCAATTAATATCAAAATCATTGACAGTATTGATCAAAATTTTGACATACTAACAATTGATATGTTGGGAGCCAGTCATAATTATAATTATGAGATTTACGGGTCAGGTGTTGTGTGCTGGAGTTTTGACAGTATAATGCTTCCCGATAGTGGCTCAAATCTTTTAGGTAGCAATGGTTATGTCAAATATAAAATCCAAACTAGAAAGAACCTTACTATTGGCACAGAATTTTCAAACAAAGCCCATATTTATTTTGATTTCAACCCACCAATAATTACCAATAATTGTATAAACACTATTTATGATTGCGACACCATTAATCTTGAAATAAGTGATTTCAACTGCTGGGAAGATAATGTGGTGGGTAATACCGAAGTGGATTATATTAGTAATGCTCAATGGCTATATAGTACAAATATAATTTCTGATAATGAAAACCTGGTTTGGCATCCTGATACTTCAGGGGTTTACAATATTAACCTTAGTATATACAACGATATTTGTATTAAAGATACAACCATTGAAGTTACAGTTTTACCCAAGCCTGAAGTCCTTTTATTTACTGAGTTTCTTCTTCCTGGAGATAGCCTTCTGATTTATGGCTTATATCAACACGAAGCAGGAATCTATTACGATACTATAATAAACCAAAACAATTGTGATAGTGTTGTTTCAACAATTATTGAAATTGATTATAGCTCTTTGAGGGAGCAGAACATTAATATGCTGGAAGTATTTCCAGTTCCCACAAGGGGTAAGCTCTCGATTAATTTAAGCGAACCAAATACTCATAAGATACAATTGAATCTATACGATTCAAGATCGAACCTAATATTTAAAAGAACACTTGGTGGGAGTACAAATAGTTTTGAGATTGATTTATCTGAATACAAAAAAGGAGAGTATTATTTAACATTAATAATTGATCAGCAACAAATAACCCGAAAGATAGTGGTAAACTGACCTTTGTAAATAGCTGCCTGATTACCTAGTAAAGAATTCAATGTAGATTAGGGAAAAAACCACATATTATTTCAGATATGAAGAAGGATCAAACTGAAAATAGTCGGTAAATAGTTACTGGATCAAATCATGAAATTATAATTATCACCAGAAAGTTGGCTTGATCCGTTAGCTGCCCAACCAGGGGTTCCCTCTATCATTTTTCATCGGGATAAACTTCTCCCCCTGTTATACAAAAAGGCTCCCGTTAAAAAAAACGAAAGCCTTTGTTGCCCAACCAGGGGTCGAACCTGGACTCTTTTAGTTCAGAACCAAATGTGTTGCCAATTACACTATCGGGCAAAATAATCAGGAGGCAAATGTAAAAAATCTTTTTCTTTCATATTTATTTTTTTGGGTATATTTTCAAACAATTTCTCATTGATTAATTGACGATACTAAACCAATAAAAATGAATGTTTTTTTGAGAATTGGCAAGATTACATTTTGTATAAATTATAATTAAATGGGACTCCAAAGAGTGTGGAGTTTTGATTATCAGCAAAAATTTATTATTTTTATGCAAATTAACACCATTTGATTTTTGGAATATTGTTTCAAAAAGAAAATGAAAAAGCAAATTACCTATGAAAAATCTCAAGTTGATTTCCCCAAAAGTAAATAAGACGGCCTATTTTTCATACTTGGATAAACGTCGTATAAAACCATTATCAATGAAATTTAAGCTACTGGTTTTAATCATATTTTTTGCATGTCACTCCTATGCACAAACAAACAGCAGGCCGGTATTGGCATACTTTCCTTCTTGGTCAGAAAGCTGGGCTGGCATTGATCAGAATTCGAAATTGCGAGAAATTCCAGAGTTTGTAAACTATGTGTTTTTATCTTTTGCAAAGCCAAATTTAAGATATACTGCCGGATCATATGATATTTCACAAACCGGAATACAGGTTCCATACGATGGGTGTGGTCTTAAGGAAAGTGTTTCAGCATTGCGTGACAAAGGTATCAATGTTATTTTATCAGTAGGTGGAGAAACATACTGGCAATCAGCCGACTCATATCAGATAGAATATCAGCAAATAAAGGATCTTGTTGATGATATTGGGTTTGTTGGCATTGATTGGGATTACGAGCCTGGAGGATCCTTTGCTAATATTGGAAGCCCTGAAAATGTGCAGCATTTCATTGATTTTTTCAACAATTCAAGGGAAATAATGCCTGCAAGTGAAGGATATATACTTGCATGTGCTCCAAGTGGCGTTGGTGCGCTTGGTGGTGTCGTTAATAACGATCAGGATTCACCGTATAAGTTTGCCAACAGAAATGAACTAACTGGTGAAAATGATGATAACCTCTATAATGCAGAAGCTGTAACAAACGGGATTAATTTATTTGGGTTTTCGGCTACTGGCCATATGATACCTGTTATTTTAAGTGTTGGTGATAAAATAGACTTAATTGCTTTCCAGGGGTATAATGTTGGAGGAAGCATAAACCGCTCCATAATGTATGATTCATACGCCTATTATGCTGAAATGTATGATTTTATTATTGCTGCCGGAGTACATTATCCACCTGAACCATGGGGGCCATATTATCAGTATACACACGAGAATATAGCTTCACTTTCATCACATATATTAAATTATCCTACAAGACTTGACGATCACGATGGAATTATGATTTGGCAATTGCTTCTTGCTGGTGCTACAAGTTCAGCATATTCATATATGAATGTTGGTTCATTGGTATTAAATGACTCGTCAGAATCTTATGCAATTCAAAATGCCAACAATTATTCTCTATCCCCATATACAGGTGGTGCCCAGGGTTGTGATAGTACAGGAAATACATATTGTGGATTTCCAGCATACAATGTTAACGTAACCTATTCAACTGCCAATAGCCAGGTTTATTATGATTGTAAAATTTGGCATAACCAATGGTGGGCAAATCCCAATGAAATTCCTGGTATAAACCCAGTTTGGGTATTCGATACTATTTGTAATGAGGGGGATGGGTGTAATGGAAACTCAAATATTGATAATTATGATTATGGAAATATTGAATTATTTCCGAACCCCTCTAGCTCAGTGATCAAAATTTCAGGATTAGCAGAAAAATTGCATTTTGAAATATACAGTTTATTGGGCAAATCAATTATAAAAGGATCTGTTTCAGACAGTGAAACCATTGATATACAAAACATTGCCAATGGCCTGTATTTCATAAATTTCAATAACCGAAGAGTAATGAAGTTTGTTAAGAAATAGAACCTAATAAATATTGTTAATATTATGGAAAAAGATCTTGATGTAAAATTTACTCTTGCAGATTTTAGCAAAAATCACTTACCAGAGGTGCTAAAAATATGCAGTGATGAATTGGGTGATGATTATCATAATTCAGAAGATTTTCTTAGGTGCATTGAAAAAGCAGATTACATCTGTAAGGTTGCCATAAATGCAGATGAAGAAATAATTGGTTTTTTTATGACCATGGTACTAGACCCATTGGCAGCCGACGACTTTCTAAAACTACCCGATTCTGATGCAAAAGACAGATTGTTGTCATCTAATAGAATTGGGATTTTTGACTCTGAAGCGATCGTAGATTCATATAAAAGAAAAGGTGTTGGAAGGAGGCTAATTAAAGAGGGTTATAGGTAGTTATTGAATATTAAGCCTGATGTTGTTTGTGGAATGGCATGGAAAAAACCTGATGGAATAACAAATGTTCAGAAGATTTTGATGGAAATGGGGCTGGAAAGTTCTTTGGAGATAGAAGGGTATTGGAATATGATATCCAATGAACCCGATGGACATCATTGTCCATTATGTACACCATCTGTTTGCAGTTGTTATGGAGTTCTTTATACCAAGTACTACTAACTATATAAGAACAAATATTATACTCTAATTTATTCGTAAGAAACCACCTGATTATATATTATTGAAATACAGGTATGCCAATAAATAATTAATCTGACAAAATATAATACCTACTAAATTACTTTGTTTTCCCCCAACTATCTCGTAGGGGCACAGTACGATTTACAACAAGCATGTTTTCAGTACTATCTTTATCTACACAAAAATATCCCAAACGCTGAAATTGAATTTTATCACCAGCTACTACACTTTTTAATGACTGTTCGAGTTTACAGTTATTAAGTACTTTTAGTGAATCAGGATTCAAAAACTCTTTAAAATCTTTTTCCTTATGACCATCAGGGTTTTCGTCAATAAATAGGCGATCGTACAATCTAACTTCTGCATCAATAGCATTTTCAGCACTTACCCAATGGATGGCTTTTCCTTTAATCTTACGTTTTGCACCGCTTCCACCACTCTTTGTATCAGGATCATATGTACAATAAATTTCTTCAACGATGCCATTGTCATTCTTCTTAAATCCATCACATTTAATGATATATGCACCTATTAACCTTACTTCACGATCTGGTCCAAGACGGAAGAATTTTTTAGGAGGGTCTTCCATGAAATCGTCACGTTCAATATAAATATCCCGTGTAAATGGAACTTTTCTGGTTCCGGCATTTTCATCATTTGGATTATTTGCCAACTCAAGATCTTCAACATCATTTTCTGGATAATTTGTTATTATTACTTTAACAGGATCAATTACCGCCATTGCTCTTGGAGCAACCTGGTTGAGGTGTTCACGTACACTAAACTCAAGAAGACTAACATCAATTACATTATCGCGTTTTGCTACTCCTATTCTATCGGCAAAGTTACGAATCGATTCCGGTGTATATCCTCTGCGCCTGAATCCTGAAATTGTTGGCATCCTTGGATCATCCCATCCGTTCACGTAATTATCCTTAACAAGCTGTAGAAGCTTACGTTTACTCATAACTGTATAGCTAAGGTTTAGGCGGGCAAACTCTATTTGACGAGGACGATAATCACCTTCAACAATCTGATCCAAAGCCCAGTCGTATAAAGGTCGATGAATTTCGAACTCCAAAGTACATACTGAATGTGTAATTCCTTCTATATAATCAGATTGACCATGGGCCCAATCATACATTGGGTAAATGCACCAATCGTCACCGGTACGGTGATGTGTTTGGTGCAAAATGCGATACATAATTGGATCGCGCATATGCATGTTAGGAGAACTCATATCTATTTTTGATCGGAGGATCATAGCTCCGGTTTCAAATTCACCATTTTTCATCCTTGTAAAAAGGTCTAAACTCTCTTCGATAGGTCGATTTCGATATGGAGAGTTTATCCCGGGTCGTGTTGGGACCCCACGCTGTTCGCTTATTAACTCTTGGGGTTGTTCATCAATATATGCTTTTCCTTCTTTAATTAACTGAATGGCCCATTCGTATAATTGTTGGAAGTAATCCGATGCGTACTTTGGACCATCGTCCCATTGAAATCCCAACCAGCGAATATCTTCCATTATTGAGTCAACATATTCAACATCCTCTTTTTCGGGATTTGTATCATCAAACCTAAGGTTACATAAACCATTGTATTCATTGGCAAGGCCAAAGTTCAGGCAAATCGACTTCGCATGACCTATATGTAAATAACCATTCGGTTCAGGAGGAAACCTAAGGTGTACTCTTCCCTGATTTTTATTGGTTGTTAAGTCTTCTTCGATGATTGACTCAATAAAATTTAATGATTTCTTTTCGTTTTCGGGAAAATCCATAATAATCTCTGTTAACTTTCAATAATTCAGTGCACAAAATTAAATAGAAATCCAATGTAATGTACATAGGGCCCCGCTAAACGTAATATTATTTGTTTTATTGCATGCGCCAAATGTTAAATATTCTTTAACATATTAATAATCACACACATAGGGTGTTCGTTTTTGTACATAATGTGTTTGTGCCCGAACAATTATGAAAATTGATAACCCATGGTAATCTTTGTAACAGGCAGTAAGACAGGCGTATAAAAAGTTTGGCACAGTATTAGAGAAACTCTTATCGCAACCATTAAAAATTATAAATTAATAAATTAAAAGTCATGAAAACAAGAATCGCAATCGTTACAATGTTATTAGGATTATTTTTTGCAGGAACAGCCTTTGCAGGTGAACCAGTTCCCGCTATGAAAGCTGAAGCAACCAAAGCTGTGTCAGAATTTTTACAAGATGAAATTGATTATCCTGCTTTCGCAACTGAAACAAACAAAGAATGTACAGTTTATGTAGACATCCTTGTTAATGCAGATGGTACATTAAATGTTAATGAAGCCAATGGCAAATTAGGCTGTTTAAAAGATCATGTAGTAACTGCCATTGAAGATGCTAAAAGTAAAGATCTGGCTAAATATGCAGGGCAGAATGTTGTATTGAAAATAGATTTCAAACTATACGAATAGATTGTAATCATCTCTCAAACATAAATCCAGGGCTAACTGCCTGTACTTGATCCCGCTGAAATTTCAGCGGGATTTTTTTATTTACATAACATTCAATGTTGTTCAATACAACTAAATTAACTCGAGATACTTGAAAATCTAAAGTATAATCCTGTTTAAAATAATGCTATTTTTGTGATAATTCAACCAGCACAATGAAATCACCTGTTATTAAACAAAGGCGAAAATGGAAATCGGACCCCCGGTTTATTGATGCTGATTCTAAAAACTTTAAACTTATTTTTTTAGCCTTTATAGTTGGTTTACTTGCTGGACTGGTTGGTTCTGTATTCAGACTTATACTTACATATATTGAAAAGTTCAGGGATGGTCTTTTTGCTGGTGCAGGAGATTCTGGAATTGCAAGTTGGGTGTTACCAATACTGTTTGGAGTTATTGGAATAACCGTAGCGTTGTTTTTGGTGAAAAGATATGCTCCCGAAGCCTCTGGTAGCGGTGTTCAGGAAATAGAGGGAGCACTGGATGACTTACGACCATTGCGTTGGCAAAGGGTGTTACCAATCAAATTCTTTGCCTCTATTTTTTCCCTTGGAAGCGGTTTATTACTAGGTCGAGAGGGGCCAACAATACAGCTTGGTGCCAACATTGGTAAAATGGTTAAAGATATTTTCAAACAGCCAGAGAACAAAACCAATCCTTTGGTAAGTGCTGGAGCTGCTGCCGGACTTGCAAGTGCTTTTAATGCCCCATTTGCCGGAATTATATTTGTGATTGAAGAAATGCACGGGCATTTTCGATATAACTTTTACTCAGTAGCGGCCATAATGGTTGCTTCTGGTACTGCGGATTTTGTAGTGCGTGTATTGATTGGTGCAGATCCTGTAATACAAATGACAGTATTCACAGGACCACAAATATCAAGTTTTTGGTTATTTATATTATTGGGATTGATTTTTAGTTTGATAGGTTATGTTTTCAATAAATTAATTGTCATTACTCTTAATCTATTTAGCGATTTATCAAAAGTTACTCTGATACTAAGCGGTATAGTCGCAGGGATTGTTATTGTTGTTATTGGTGTGTATTATCCCAGTATGATAGGAGGTGGATATAGTACAATTGGAAAAGTACTTGATAACTCATATACGGCCTACTTCCTTGTTATTCTATTTGCTGGCAGGATGATATTAACAATTTTTAGCTACGGTACAGGAGTACCTGGGGGCATTTTTGCTCCAATGCTTGCTTTGGGAGTAGTATTTGGTATGTTATTCGGTACTGTAATGGAGCATTTTTTTCCAGGCCTTGTATCTCATCCAGGAATATATGCCGTTGCCGGGATGGCCGGAATATTTGCATCAACAGTACGTGCACCATTAACAGGTTTGGTTCTCGCTGTTGAAATGACGTCAAACTATGAATTAATACTTCCTTTAATAATTACAACAGTAACCGCTTCTGTGGTGACAGCGCAATTGGGTAATGAGCCTATTTATACGACATTGTTAAAACGAACAATGGCGATTAGTAAAAAAAAGTAGTATTAATTTGAGAAGATCATAGGTTTCCAATACTGATTATCTCCACTTATTAATAAATATATATAAATTCCCGATTGTACTATATCACCATTAGTATCAGTACCATCCCAAACGATACTTTGCTCACCAATGCCAGCAATATCGAATGATTTTATCATATTTCCCGATATATTTAGAATATTTAGCTTGCAAGAAGTTGCGTTTTCAATTGTAAATTTAATGGTTGTAGTATTACTAAATGGATTAGGATAATTTTGATGGAGTATATCAGAACCGGGTTTTTGAGATTCCGATGAATTTGTAATCATTGATTCTATGGCGCCCATATCTGGTGCTAAACCATAATATTTATCCGGAGTCAGGTTAACAATAGTATCACCTTCCCAAACAAATAAAGGAGTACCTGCATCTATACATGGAGAATTCATATTAAGTGAAAACTCATTGTTGGAAGTACTGGCAAAATATGGGTCCTCATTAAAAATATTACCTCCACCATCAATAGATCGCTCTGGTAAGGTATCTACTTGCAACAAACAATTAGCAAAAACAACTGTATCAAGATATGTTAAGCCTGTCATTAAATGCTGATTACCATAAATTATTGAATTTATTATAATTGGCGATGCGGCATAATCAGTATAAATTCCAAAGTAATTATTATTTACTATTGTATTATTTATCAAGTAAGGCTGCCGACCACATCTAATTCCTGAATTGCTTCCATATATAATATTGCTCTTAACAACAGTTGTAGAGCGTGTAAGTTCTATTCCTCCCCATGAATTATTTCTTATGATATTGTCTAATACAGAATCATTGGTTTCATAGCAAGAGATCCCTCTTTCTCCACTATTTTCAATAATATTACTTGATATTACCGAGTTTGAAAACCGGCTGGATATTCCAGTACGTAAGTTATTATAAATATTATTACATGTTATCTGTGCCAAACAGTTGTTTATATAAATTCCAGTAGAGTTGTTCTTACTAAGATTATATCTCATATCAATATTAGAACGCATAAACCATATCCCAACCTTATTATTCTCAAATATGGAATGTTCAATGATTCCTTTCGAATCAAAGAATGCTAAACCACCCTTGTATTCTATTCCAAAATCATGTAATATATCTTTACCATATGACACTTTACAATATTTTATAATATTTACACCAACAGATGAGTCCAATACACTAATTGATCCCCATCTTCCTTCACCAGTCCTTTCAAAAACGATAGTGTCATTTTCAGTTCCTTCAGCAATGAGTCTTCCTTCTATTCTTATAACTCCTACGCCTAGAGTATTTATATTAAATGCTGAATCAACATTAGATGACAATAGTTTTACTCGTACACCTGGTTCTATAATTAAAGTGCAATCAGCAGGAACTAAGATTTCCCCCATAATTACATACGGTGAGTTTTCAATATTCCAGGTACCATAAACAAGGTCTCCATCAGGTATGGTATCAGCAACAAGTTGGCCTGTATTAAACAATACAATAAATGTTACTATTATAAGGGATGCTTTCTGGATAAGCTTTTTCATTAGCGTAAAATTAACAATAATTTTTTAAGTATCGTATTGATAATAAACTACTTTTGCAGCCATTTTTAATCAGGGACAACTATAATAAACTAATCTGATGATTACTGTAACAGATCTTAGAATTCAATTTGGCAAACGTGTACTATTTAATGATGTAAACATGAAGTTTACTGCTGGTAATTGTTATGGTGTAATTGGTGCCAATGGAGCTGGAAAATCAACACTACTTAAAGCAATTTCCGGTGAAATTGATACAGCCTCCGGACATATTGGTCTGAATCCAGGTGAAAGATTAAGCGTATTAAGTCAGGATCACTTTGCCTTTGATGAGTTTAATGTAATTAATGCTGTTATGAAAGGCCATTCTCAACTGTGGGATATAATGCAAAAAAAAGATGCAATATATGCCAAGCCTGATTTTTCGGATGCCGATGGATTGAAAGCAGCAGAGCTTGAAGAACAGTTTGCCGACATGGAAGGCTGGAATGCAGAAAGCGATGCCGCCAACCTGTTGAGTGATCTTGGCATAAAAGAAGATGTTCATTATTCTTCAATGAAAGATTTAAGTGCTAAACAAAAAGTTAGGGTATTGCTTGCACAGGCACTTTTTGGAAACCCCGACAACCTATTACTTGATGAACCCACCAATGATCTTGATCTCGATACAGTTACATGGCTCGAAAACTATTTAGTTAATTATCAAAATACTGTATTAGTTGTTAGTCACGACAGGCATTTTCTTGATGCAGTTTCGACACATACTGTGGATATTGATTTCAACAAAGTTCAAATGTTTGCCGGTAACTATAGTTTTTGGTATCAAAGTAGTCAGTTGGCATTACGTCAGCAACAAAAAGCAAATAAAAAAGCTGAGGACAAGAAAAAAGAGTTGCAGGAATTTATTTCACGATTTAGTGCAAACGTCAAGAAATCGAAACAAGCAACCAGTAGGAAAAAGATGATTGAAAAACTAAATATCAATGATATTCAACCATCTACCCGAAAGTATCCAGGTATTATATTTAAGCCCGAACGCCTTGCAGGAGATGAAATAATAGAAGTAACGGGTTTGAGCGCTAGTATTAATAACAAAGTACTTTTTAAAAATGTTGACTTTGTTGCAAACAAGGGGGATAAAATAATATTCCTATCCAGGGACACACGTGCAATGACGGCATTGTTTGAGATAATAAACGGACACCAAAAACCTGATAGTGGTGATTACAAGTGGGGTCAAACAATAACAACTGCTTATTTGCCTTTGGATAATACCGAATTCTTTAACAGTAAACTTAGTTTATTTGATTGGCTTTGTCAGTTTACCAATGATACAACAGAAATCTATATCAGAGGTTACTTGGGAAAAATGCTATTTGCCGGAGATGAGATACGCAAACAAGTAAATGTACTATCTGGTGGAGAGAAAATGAGATGTATGATATCAAAAATGATGCTCAATAATGCGAACTCTTTAATACTGGATACCCCTACAAATCACCTTGATCTTGAATCGATTCAAGCGTTTAATAACAATTTAGTTAAGTTTCCCGGAAATGTATTTATGTCGTCGCATGATCATGAGTTTATACAATCAACATGTAACCGAATAATAGAACTCACTCCCAACGGCATAATCGATAAGCTAATGGATTATGATGATTATATTGTTGATGAAAGGGTAATGGCGCTTAAGGAGAAGATGTACAAGAATTAATGTATACCTGATACCCTATAAATACATTATTCATCCTCTTTTACCTCCACAACTTCATACATATTTTTTCCATCTTGTTGGATTGGCTGATAATATGTTGATCCAAACTTCACGTATGTAACATCACCAATTTTAACTTCTTCACCTCCTTCTGGTAGGTTTTCAACAACGCTACCAGCGGTTGGGGGAACCACAGTATAACCATCCTTCGACTCCTCATAATAGGTACCACCATAGTAGTAGTTGTTTGTTGTTTCATTAATCACAACTGTTTGCGAACCAGCGGGAAGGGTTGTTATTGTGGCGCCAATGGGAGCTTGAATAACTGTATATCCACCATCTGTGGCAACATAATAAACACCTTGATCATATTGATATTTTTGATTCTCTATTGTGATGATGATTGCAGTTGTTGCAACAGCGGCCACAAAAAATCCCCATGGATGCCAGGCTGGCCCATAATAATATGGGTTATACCTATGATAATGATATGGATGATAACAATAATACCTATGACCACCATAACGATAAGGAGGTCGATGATAAGGCCTGGGTGCAGGACGTACAACCACATTTCGGCTATTGTTAATATTTATGTTATTATTTCCCCGGTTTCCACTATTAATATTAGCCGATCTATTATTTCCTGTTGAGGGTTTAGTTCTTGGATTAGAGGAGCGAGTTTCTCGTGTTGTGGGTGTGGTTCTTTGTCTTGATGAACCAGTGTTTCTGGTAGAAGGTTTATTCTTAACGGTTTCACGAGTGGTTGGGCGTGTATTCATAGTATTTCTGTTTCTATTTTGCTGACTACCACCATTAATCGATCTGTTATTACCAGCAGGACGAGCCTGAACTGATCTGTTTCCACCAGCTGATCGATGACCCATACGCTGTGCAAATGAATATGAGGGCAAGAGCAAGAGCACGGTGAAGACAAGACTCAGAATTCTTATTTTAGTTATTCTATTGGTTAGCATGATTATTCTTTAATTAGATTTTGGAACTAGTTTAACTTCTCTGGCTCCTGAAGGAGGCATAAAATCAAATATTGAATTTGGAATATTTTTATTTAACTCCCAATCCGAAAATGTTGCTTCATATTGTGGGCTGTTTTTTTTCTTATAAGTGATGGAAAATTTAACAGGGAGGTTATAAGAATCATTGGCAATCCAAAATTGAATACGCATACTATCATTAACAGCCAATATTTGGAAACATTCAACTCCATCTAAATTTGCAGTTCCAACGTAACTGATTTTATTAAAATTATCTATTATATCATCAGTGAATGTTGGGAAAAAGAAATCTGCAGCAGGGAATTCTATTCCGTAATCATTATTAATGGTTTCTATTGTTTCTATTGTATTTGAAGGAGCGTCAACAACAGCATAATTATTTTCGTCGTATGAATAAAAGTATATTCGATCACCGTTATACCAGGTCCCCCGATGACCCTTATCACCGTGTGTTTGAATACTTAATTTATCGGGACCATAGAAGATCACATTACTGGTACTGTGTCTGGTAACTATTCCAATGTTATGTAGTTCAGTATCATATGAGCTGGACAAAGTAAAATTACATGCTTCCAAATCTCCTATAACATTACTCATTCTATCTAAAATTTGTACAGCAATTTTATCTGTTTTGGTGTCTTGGGCATAAGACCCAACAATTACTGTTAAAATCAACATGCTTATTACAAGCTTTTTAATAATCATTATTATATGTTTTTTCGATTAGTACTTCTTGATCATATTAGCAGAACCTGACAAATGATAAATTTTTTTCGGTATCTATGTTATTTGAAACATTGTAATCAACTGATGGAATCTATATTTTAAGATTATAAGAAATCATCATTATTATCAATAAAGAAATGGAAATACGTATTAACATTGTTTAGGTATCAAAATACATGATCAAAGTTAAGTAGTTTTTCGTAATAACCCACTAACTATTTTACATCGTTCGGATAAATAATATTCCAATCATTTTCCATGTCAACAACAGTCCAACCTTTTTCATTCGCCTCATCTAAACCTTTGTCAAACCTTCCAATGTGTGAATTTCTATCATAAGCCCATTCTCTAACCGAGTCGGTGTGATGAACATATAACATAAAACTTGGCTGTTGGTTTGAGGCAGTCCATTGCATCATGGCCAAATCACCATCGGAATTACCAGCACAAAAAATGGGTTTCTTACCTATTATTCTTTGAATAGCAACAGGTTTACCCTCCTTATCATCAATAAAATCCAATTCGGCCAACCGTATAATCTCAGGATTACCATTTACGATTTGGAATTCTGTTTTAATGGTGCTTCCTATTATTTGTTCAGAAGGAATTCCATATACTTCTGTTACAATTGCCCTCATAAAATCAACTCCACCACCTGAAACAATATAGGTGCTAAATCCATTATTTCTTAAGTATTGCAATAGCTCAAGCATCGGTTGATATACTAATTTGTCAAATGTTACATTTTTTGTAGGATGTTTTGTAGTTGATATCCATTGTTTCACAGATTCACTAAACTCTTCTATGTTCATTCCCGAATGTGTAGTAAGAACCAACTTCACCAAACCATGCTCACCTGATGCAGCAAGTGCCTGCATATCATTCTCTAGTACAGCTTTATAAGGTTGAATACCCTTCCACTCTGGATGTTCGGGTGCAAGTTCTTTAATGCGATCCATTGCAAAAAACAGTTGGAAATATGCAGGTTGTTCACTCCAAAGTGTTCCATCATTATCAAAAACTGCAATTCGATCTTCAACTGGAACAAACCTCAGATTATTTTTATCTGTTACAGCTCTAACGAAATCAATTACAGATGTCTTGGATGTAACATTATTCCATGACGAAAGAGGATCCTTATTACTAAGGGTTGAATTCTTAGAGTTTGGGTTTGAAGAACATGATGTAAAAACCGCAATTATAAAACTTAAGGTAAAGAATCGTATGGCTTTTTTCATTTTAACTTAGAATTATTATGAGCTATATAATGTTGATACTATTTTGTCATTCTGAATGATAACGAATAATCTAATGAGTCTTATTATGTACTTTTTAGATTCTTCACTACGTTCAGAATGACAATAACTATTTGATTAGGTAAGCATCTATAAAATTTTAATTACTCGTTGGTGTGGATAATTTCTCCATCACTTGATCAAGACTAAAACTTGCTGCTTTCATACGTGGCGGGTAATCTTTAAAAGTCATTAAAAAATCTCCCACATAATTTTGAGCAGGAACCAATAAAAATGCATGATCTAGCAACCAGTCATAATATGTATTTGATGTAATAGGTGCAAATTCATATGGGTCTCTTCTTAAATTTAACATTATTGGGAGGCGTAGTGGGACAAATGGCTCAGACCAGGTTGTCATAGTTCCCGGAGATCTTTGCTCCATAAATATTAACTTCCAGTCATCGTAGCGCAATGCAGTTAGATCACCATCATCAGAAAAATAGAATATCTCTCTACGTGGACTTCTTTTCTCTTTTCCGGTTAACATTGGAAGTATATTATAACCATCCAAATGTACCTTGTATGTTTTATCACCTATGGTATACCCATCCAATAATCTCTCTTTTACATCATCCTGACCAGCAGCAGCAAGGAACGTTGGCATCCAATCCATACCTGAAACAATCTCATTGGAAACTGAACCTGCTTCAATGTTATTTGGCCATCTAACCATTGCAGGAACTCTCCATCCACCTTCCCAGTTGGTATTTTTTTCACCTCTAAAAGCACTTACAGCAGCATCAGGCCATGTGTTTTTATGTGGTCCGTTATCAGTGCCATACATCACAATTGTATTGTCGGCTACCCCCAGTTTATCAAGTAAATCCAATAGTTGTCCAACATGCATATCATGTTCAACCATTCCGTCGGCATATTCATCCTGACCTGAGATTCCTCTGAGCTCTTCCTTTACATGTGTGCGGAAATGCATACGAGTTCCATTCCACCATACAAAAAATGGTTTTCCTTCTTTTACAGTTTTTGTAATGAAATCAATTGCTGCTTCAATGGATTCATCATCTATGGTTTCCATGCGTTTTTTTGTAAGTGGACCTGTATCTTTAATACTTCCATCAGAAGTAGAGTGAATAACACCCCGTGGTCCATATTTTTTTCTAAAATCAGGATACTCTTTAGGGTCGGGATAATCAGGAAGTTCGGGCTCTTCTTCAGCATTTAAGTGATAAAGATTTCCATAAAACTCATCAAAACCATGATTAGTTGGTAAATGCTCATCTCTGTCACCAAGGTGATTTTTACCAAATTGACCTGTTGCATAACCAAGAGGTTTAAGTAATTCTGCAATTGTTGGATCCTTTTCAGATATTCCTTCTTTTGCTCCGGGAAGACCAACCTTACTCAGTCCTGTACGAAACACACTTTGACCCAATATAAATGATGAACGACCTGCTGTACAACTTTGCTCAGCATAATAATCGGTAAATATCATTCCCTCATCAGCAATACGGTCTATATTAGGAGTTTGATAACCCACTAATCCCATTGTATAAGCGCTAATATTGGATTGCCCAATATCATCACCCCATATAACAAGGAAATTAGGTTTGTCAGTTTTTTGAGCCAGCATAACTGCAGAAGCAAAAAACAATGTTGCAATAATTGATATTTTTTTCATTGTGAATTTTTTATTAGTTATTGGTAATGTTTAGATTATGTGTGCAAATATACAATTTATATTGATTCTAAATAGAAGTCAATTAATTTATCTAATACTGATAATAGTAATATGA
>JAERTF010000056.1 GCA_016845105.1 Bacteroidota bacterium
CAAAAGCTGTATTTATCAAATATGTTCACGCTATAATTTGGTTTAGCTCCTCATTGAATCACATGAACATTTTGAAATAGAGTTGCGGAGCAACGGTTCAAAATGTCAGCTTTTCGCTGAATGTGATTCAACGGTTAGTGAATGAAGCGTAGCTAGCCCGATAAGGGCAGCTATGATTTATACACATTGTTAGCCAAAGTACTTATCATGTTATAGTTAACAGTTTGATTAGCTTATTGTTGATATAATAATTTCCAGTACCCAGCTTTTCTTTTTTTAGCAAACCATCTTCATTAAGTTTATTTAGGTATTTCGCAGCAGTAATTCTGGAAACCCCAAGATCTTTTTCAACAAATTCAATCTTAGTATATGGATGCTTAAATAAGTTGTTCAATAAGTCTTGGCTATAAAATTTGTAGTTGTTTCTTAACAGATGTTTATACTCAATCATTAACTCTTTTATTTTGCCAATAACAATTATTGTTTCCTTTGAAACTTCTTCTACAGCGCTCAACATGTATAGAATCCAATTCTCGTAATTCGATGTCTCTCGTACTTCCTGAAGAAGTTTATAATAGCTTTCTTTATTTGCAATAATATACCCGCTCATATAGAGTATTGGTAAATCCAAAAGGTTATTCATTACTAAATAAAGAACATTAATAATTCTACCAGTTCTCCCGTTCCCATCATAAAAAGGATGTATACTTTCAAATTGATAATGAATTATAGCCATCTTAACTAATGGATCAAAACTGCTAAGACTATTATCATTAATGAATTCCACAAGATTTGACATTAGCTCTCTTATCGTTTCAATATCTTGTGGAGGTGTGTAAATCAATTGTCCTGTTGAAGCATTTTTTAAGGCAGTACCTGGAAGCTTTCTGAAACCTGCTTTGTTTTTCTCTAGTTCCGATTGTATTTCAATTATATCATTATTAGTCAGTATTTTATTTTTTGATATTAGTTCAAATCCTAGTTTTAAAGCAGAAATATAGTTTTGAACCTCTTTGGCATTTAGGGACTTAAAGCCGTCAAGTTTTAATTCTGCTTTGTATATATCATCATGAGTAGTTATTATATTCTCAATCTCTGAGCTGTCTTTAGCTTCCTGAAGTCCTAAAGTATTTATTAGTATGTTTTCATTTGGGATACTAGAAACAATACCTTTTAGTTCAGCTAGAGCTCTATGGGCAGAAGTCAACTTTTTTAGAACCTTCTTAGATTCTACATCTTTTATAAGTGGAAGTTTTTCTGGTTTCATTGTGTAAAGATATCTTGATTTTCTTTACAAAGATAATGATTGTGATAAGAAATATCAATTTTCTTTACAAAGGTTGCTAAAAGGTTAAGAGTTTTATTAATTCTTATCAAATATGTTCACATTGTAATTTGGTTTAGCTCCTCATTGAATCACATGAACATTTTGAAATGGAGTTGCGGAGCAACGGTTCAAAATGTCAGCTTTTCGCTGAATGTGATTCAACGGTCTCGTGTATGAGTAGTGCGGGGTTTTGAAGACGATAGTTTCAAAAATCGCACGTACTGTAACGAGCTTTATTTGTTTTTTTCAATTTCGTTCATAAATATACTTAATGCGAGTGGGATAGGAGCAAGGAACATTCATTATTTACTGTACCGCCCGCATGACTTATACACATTGTTGTACACAGTTTTTATCTTCCATGATATTCCATATTAGGTAATTCCTCGCTGTTTTTTAAAAACCTATTAAACCAATTAATTACTTGTTTGTCAACTTCTTTCTCATGTTCAGATATTCCATGATCTCCTCCTTCAAACATAATTAGCCTGTATGGAATTCTATGTTTTTCAAATTCCAATGCTAAATTTAGACTTTGCTCTGGTTTTACACGCCAATCCGCATTTCCATGTAACATTAGGATTGGAACATCATTAGGGAATTTATCAACCCATTTTATTGCTGACCTTTTCACAATTTCAATATCCTTACTATTAGGGTAATTAGGAATCAGTTCCGCCATAACCTTTGTTTCCATCTCAGGTCTATCTTCCATCATGCTTAATGCATCTGATACTGCACCACCAACTACAACAGCTTTAATTTCATCCATTTTTGATAATGCGATGTACGTCATCATTCCACCACGACTCCAGCCATACATTCCTATTTTTTCAGTATCTGCACCTTGTATTTCTTTAAGGACCTCTGGTAGTATAGTTATATCATTCACATCTTTTCCTCCAAATTCTTCTTTTCCTTCACTTCCACCATTTCCCCTATATTGACTTGCTATTACAACATATCCTTCTTTTGCAATTTGCCCAAGAGTTATTGCACCATGATAGACTTTCAGCGAACCAAAATCTCTATTTCCTCCACGATTATATATCACACAGGGATAGTTGCCTTGTTTTTTAGGTTTAGCCATTAATCCTTTAATTTTTAAATCGTCACTCATATAAGTAATTCCATAAACTTCTATACTGTCGAGATACTTAAATTCGGGTTTCAATTGTTCTTTAGATGCCGTAGAGTCTATTAAATAGGGAAATATTGGATATTTTGACCAATCGGTTATTAAATCTTTCTCTATTAATAGATCAGAATTTTGTGCCTCTATTGTTAAAGTAAAAAGAGCCAGGAATATTGATAATATATATCTCATAGTTTGTTTTTTTAAATTGTGTACAATGAGGAGCTAAACGTAGTTCCATGTGTAAAACGAAGATATTAAAAAGGCGGCGGATATGATATTTATGAGTGCAGCGAAATAAATATACATATACCGTCATAGCAATGTTGTAAACATTAGCTATGAGCATTTTTAAGATCGGGAGTTTGGAACATGGTACCAAATTACTTTTAGCGTGTTGTTGTGACACGTTTTGGCTCAATGCCCAG
>JAERTF010000057.1 GCA_016845105.1 Bacteroidota bacterium
GGGGGCTTACTTTTGAAATAAGAAAATATTGATACTATGTTTCAATTAGTTAAATTTGAAAACAAATCAAATACCGGTTTTACCGGACAACAATGATTATTAATCAACAAATACTTTGTTATTCAAAAAATATATCGCATCTTTGCACCCGTTTTTTAAAAATTATTATCAACTTAATTATTAATTAGTTATGCCAACAAAGATTAGATTATCACGTCATGGTAAAACTCACAGAGCTTTTTATCATATCGTAGTAGCTGATGGTCGTGCACCTAGAGATGGAAGATTTATTGAGAAGATTGGCACATATAATCCAATTTCAAATCCAGCTGAGATCGAATTAAATTTCGACAAAGCTTTGGATTGGGTTATGAAAGGTGCTCAACCTACTGACACAGCAAGAGCAATATTATCCCACAAGGGAGTAATGCACAAGAGTCACTTGTTAAAAGGTGTTCTTAAAGGAGCTCTTACTGAGGTTGAAGCTGAAGCAAAATTTCAAAAATGGCTTGAAGAGAAAGAAGCTAAAATTGCTGCTTCTCGTTCGGGTATTGATGAAAAAATTCGTGCAGAGAAGAAAGCTCTTCTTGATGCTGAAATTAAAGTAAACGAAGACAGAGCTGCGGAAATAGCGAAAGTGAAAGCTGCAAAAATTGATGCACAAGTGAAAGCTGCTCAAGAAGCTGCTGCTGAGAAAGCTGCAAAAGAAGCTGCAGAAAATCCAGTAGCTGAGGAAGAAGTAGTTGAGACACCTGCAGAAGAAGTTGAGGCTCCAAAAGAGGAAACTAAGGCTCCTGAAGCCAAAGTTGAAACTCCCAAAGTAGAAGCTGAAGCTCCTAAAGAAGAAGAAAAAACCAAAGAATAATTATTCACTTGGTTAATAAAAAGCCTGTCAGGAATTTCTTGACAGGCTTTTTTTATGGTAATTAAATTGGATATTTTTGACAAAACCTATCATAGGTTACTACTATTGAAACAGTACCTCTGTTCTTCGATTCTTCGCCCTTCCTTCTTCTGTTATATTTGAATCTATCGGCATCGAAGCTCCCTTTGCAAGCGTAGACAAACGTGTGATTTGAATTCCCTTTGCAATAAGAAACTTTTGAACCGATTCAGCTCTTTTCTTTGAAAGTTTCATATTATATTCATCATTACCTATGCTGTCAGTATGGCCAATAATTTGAATATTAATATTGGGGTTAATAGCAAGCATTTCCGATAATTTATTAAGTTCAATTGTAGATGACTGAAGCAACTTATGACTGTTAAATTCAAAAGATACATTATTCATAATCTGCTTATTACCTTTTAGCAAAGGTGAAAGTTCAAATTGTTGTTTTATTGATTTATCAACCACAGTATCCTGTAAGTTTATATTTTCTGACAAAAACAGAAAACCTTTTTTTGAAATATTAAAAGCATAATCTATACCCGGGAATAGAACAATTAAAAACTCTCCGTTTAATGAATCTGAGAACGTTGTATTTATTATCTCAGAAGTATGAAGGTTAGTTATCTCAACCTTGGCATTAATAGGCTCTTTGGTTTCTTTGTTTACTACCAAACCCTCAACATACATAACTTTTTGAGGAAGAATTTTGTCATAATTTTCAAATTCATAAATGTCGTATTTTCCATATCCTCCGGCACGGTCGCTGCTAATCCAACTGAATTTTCCATCAATGCTACTAAATATTACAATTTCATTATACTTGGTATTTATTGGATAACCAATATTTCTTGCCAATGACCACCTACCAATCTCATCAGCCCTTGAAACAAATAAATCCCACCCTCCAAGTCCAGGGTGACCGTTTGATGCAAAAAACAAAGTATTTCCATCAGCGTGAAGAAAAGGAGTCATTTCGTCTTTTTCGGTATTGATGCTATCACCCATATTTACTGGCGGACTCCAGCTATTGTTCTTAAGCTTTATTGACATCCATATATCGGAGCCTCCCTTTCCTCCTGGTCTTTTGGAGGCAAAATACATACGTTTACCATCGGAGGAAATAATTGGCTGTGATTCCCATGTTGTTGTATTAATACTACTCCCCATATTATTTGGTTCCAACCAATGTGTCCCCTCTTTATCAGCTGAATATATATCACAACCACCAAAACTATCGGGCCAGTAACAACCAGTGAAATACATGGTTTTGCCATCTGTACTAAAATTTATTGTCCCCATATTAAGCGACTCATCCTTCCAACCAAGTTTTACTTGTTTTGGAGTACTCCAAATGGAATCATATAATTCAGAATAATATAGCTCTTCCTTATACTGCATCCCAGTATATCTTGGTTGTTTTGTACGTTTTGTAAGCATCAACATATCAAAACCTGTATTTACAAAGTTTATGTATTCGTCATTCGTTGTATTTAAAGGTGATCCTATGTTAATAGGATTATTAGCTACGGGATTATTTACCAAATAATTAGCAGTATCTACTGATACTAACTTGACTAAAGATAAAGCTTTTAAGTCATCTGATATGGATTCTTGTTTAAGTAAGTTTCTTAAACTCTTGGAAGAATTGCTATAATCTCCTTGTTCATAATATATGTTCCCCAGGAAATAATAAACGGGTGGAAAAAAAGTAGAATCCAAAGCAATCGCCGAATTATAAGCACCAATTGCTTCATCAAATCTTTTTAGATCAGAATATATATCTCCAAGCAACAACCATGCTTCTATAAATTCAGAATCATGATGCAAAGCTTTATCTAAGTGCAAGATTGCTTCATTATAATTTTTAGCTGAATAATAAGATGAACCAAGTTTGTAAGATTTAATTGCTTTTTTACTACCCGACGTAAACTGATAATCCTGTGCTAATGTAATATTTACAAAAAGGACAAAAACAAAAGCAAGAATCATATTAGTTTGTAACCTATATAGTGTACACTTACAACCATATTTATTATTCAAATGTTCAATTGTCATTTTCCCATTTCTCTAAAGGCAAAAAGAATAATATTAAGGTCTTTCCAAACATTATAGTCTCTGGCATAAAGTAAGTTCAACTGTGAGATTGTATCATTATCGTAATTCTTAAACTTAATCGAATCCACAGGATTTAATACACCAACTTTAATTTTTGGTAATTGTGATAGCTGCTTCTCAATAGGATAATAACCAACCCAACTTTTTGAGCCCCATAATACCCTGAATATGTTTCCAACAAACCCACCTGGTTTTTTTTGACAAAAGATCATAATAGGTAACAGTGCAATAAAAACAAAACATAAGAATATATCAATTAACCGCTTATTTCGTCTATTGGCCACTTTACCAACTGCATTAATATCAACAGTATATAAATCTCCTCTCGTATGTATTGAATTGCTTCCAATAATTGATAAACTGTCTTCGGGTGCAATTTTGTAATCTACCTGAGCAACCTGCCACTCAGTCATTTTATCAATAATAAGTTGATGAGAAATGCTTTTGGAACAAAATATAACTTCATCGATATTATATATTCTTACAATATCAACAACTTGCGAAAAAGCACCAATAAAGCCATTATCTCCCTCTAGTTTTTCGCTACTATTTACCAATCCAACAAACTCAGGTTTAATGTATGACTTATCCAATAAACTTTTTACCCTCTGTGCTTCATCGGTATCACCTATTACTATAAAACGCTTGTTTGCATTATCACCAATTTGAATTGAACCAAAATTAAAAGCATGAAGTAATAATCTAATGGCAGGTAATGCAATAAAACCCCACAATGTACCCAAAATTATTAAAGCTCTGGAAAACCTAAGACTCTCTGGTAGTAATGCATACATAACAAGTATAAAAATAGTACCACCCCCTAGACCAAAAAGGGATTTCTTTATTCGAATAGGTCGATCGTAGCCACCAGAAAAATAAATCGACAATAGCCAAATAACTACGTATGTTGGTATTATATAATAAATTAGAGCAAGAGGATAGTTCCCTCCATCGGTATATATTTGTGTTCTACCCCATAATTCTTTTATCAATATAGTTCCCGAAAACAATGCTAAACCATCCAATAATGGAAGCAATACTTTATCCCAAAATCTGGTTAAAATTGCAATAAAGGCTCTAAAGTAAATCGCTAGATTGATTAATGAGATATATAGTTTTGCGTTTTTTTGAGTAAAGTGTTTCTTAGCAAAAATTACCATGGCATTGTAAAACACCAAAACATAATTAACACTTCCTTTTTTAGTACTCTCTCCCTTATAATGGATTATTCTGGTTTCCGGATAATAATAGTTGGAATAGCCAGCCTTTATTATTCTATAACTAAGATCAATATCTTCACCATACATAAAAAATGATTCATCAAGTAAACCAATCTTGTCCAACACTTTTTTTCTGATCAGCATAAAAGCACCAGGCAATATCTCAATCTTATGGGTACTGTCCTTATCTAAATGGCCCAAATGGTAACGTGCAAACCTACTACTATGAGGAAAAATAGAACTAATACCAAACATTTTATAAAATGCAGTTGCAGGAGTTGGTAGTCCACGCTTTGATTCAGGAAGAAAATTACCAGACCCATCTAACATCTTAACTCCCAAAGCACCAGCATCAGGATTATCATCCATAAACCCAATGGCTTTGGTGAAAGTATCATGCTCAACAACTGTATCTGGATTAAGAAGAAGGACATATTCTCCTTTTGATTTTGTAATTGCTTGGTTGTTTGCAACCGAAAACCCAACATTTTGGTTGTTTGCAATTAAAACTACTTCGGGATACTTCTTCTTCACCATGTAATTGGAGCCATCAATTGAATTATTATCAACAACAAACACCTCACTTTCAATACCTTCCAGCGCTTTTCTTACTGAGTTAAGGCATTGATCTAAAAAGTATTCAACATTGTAATTAACTATAACTACTGATAACTTCATATTGGATCCAGAAAAATATTTAGGCAAATATACACCACTCTATATT
>JAERTF010000058.1 GCA_016845105.1 Bacteroidota bacterium
CTTTTTAGTATCCTTCACAAACTATTTTAACAATAAATGACCAATAAATTATATAGTTCTAATTCATTAAAACCGCTAATTTTATGCTTAATATTGTAATATTTGGCCCTCCTGGATGTGGTAAAGGCACACAGTCGGCTAAACTTACTGAAAAGTACAATCTTGTCCACCTATCAACAGGTGATGTTATCAGAAAGGAAATTAAATCAGGTTCTGATTTTGGAGTACAGTTAAAGTCTATTGTAGAAAAAGGGGAGCTTGTTCCCTATGAACTAATAATCAAAATTCTAGAATCAGCTCTGTCACAAAACAAGTCTTCAAACGGATTTATTTTTGATGGTTTTCCTCGCACAATTGACCAAGCAATTGATTTAGATAAAATTCTTGCTAAAGATGATCAATCAATTTCCATGGTGGTTTCATTGTGTATTCACGATGATAAAGTTGTTGAAAGATTACTAAATAGAGCAAAAATTGAAGGACGAAAAGATGACACTGAAGATGTCATAAAAAATAGGTTAAACGTATATAAGGAACAAACTTGTCCGCTAATTGATTTCTATAAAAAACAAGGAAAATATGTTGAAGTAAATGGTGAATGCGACATCAATGATATTTTCTGTCAAGTAAGCAAGATAATTGATAATAAAGAAGTTGCAAAGTAGTAAACCTATAGAGAAAAAATTTGAAATATGAGTTTTGTAAAGAAGCTCCAATAACTAAATTATAGAAGATTCTTTACAAAACTCAACCAAAAAAATACTAGGACACTATTTCAAAAGTGTCTTTAGCAATCATTAATTCTTCATCCGTTGGTACCACAAGTACTTTTACGTTTGAATCATCAGCAGATAGTAACAACTCCTCGCCTTTGATATCAGCATTTTTTGGGTCTGTTTTAACACCCATAAATTCTAGCCCAGAGAGTATTTTCTTCCGTGTCTCAGGATCTCTTTCGCCAATGCCACCTGTAAATACAATCATATCAACACCACCCAAAGCTGCAGCATATGAGCCAATATATTTCTTCACACGATAAGCAAACATATTAAGAGCTAATGCAGCTCTTTTGTTTCCTTTTTCAGCAGCAATTTCCAAATCGCGCATATCAGAAGACACACCTGAAATTCCAAGCAACCCGGAGAATTTATTTATCAATGTACTTGTATAACCAATGCTAGTATCTTCCTTATTAGCCATATATAATAAAGCACCTGGATCAAGATCACCAGTTCTTGTACCCATTATCAATCCCTCAGTAGGAGTCATTCCCATTGAAGTATCAATTGACTTACCATTTTCGATTGCAGCAACAGAAGAACCATTTCCCAGATGACAAGTAATAATTTTCTTTGTATTAATATCAACATCTAATATTTCACATGCTCGTGCACTTACATATTTATGGCTGGTTCCGTGAAATCCGTAACGACGAATTTTATATTTTTCATATAATACATAAGGTATTGCATATAAGTATGAATGTTCGGGCATGGTTTGATGAAATGCAGTATCGAAAACTCCAACCTGATCAACATCGGGAAGCAATTGCTGCATTGCATAAATACCTTTAAGGTTAGGAGGATTGTGCAAAGGAGCTAAATCTGATGATTTCTCCAGTGCTTTAACAACATCTTCATTTATAAGCACACTACCACTAAATTCTTCTGCACCATGCACAACTCTATGACCAACAGCTTGAATTTCTTCAATATTTTTGATGCTACCATATTTTTCGCTTGTCATAATCCCCAACAAATACTCAATACCCTGCTGGTGATCAAGTATTTCGCCTTCTAATACCAAAGCGTCATGACCATCTCTTTTATGCTTAATTAAGCTACCTTTTAATCCGATTTTATCAACTAAACCCTTGGCAATCACCCTGCTAGATGGCATATCAAATAACTGATACTTAATTGATGAACTTCCACAATTTAAAACAATGACCTTCATATCTTTACTTTATTATTGCACATGTTATAGTATTACTTACTGGTTTATCACTTTCATAATTATAAAAGCCTCTTCCAACTGACCTTCCTAGATAATTAGCTCTTACAAGTCGTTTAATAACAGGAGAGGCCTTATATTTACTTTCACCAAACTCTGAATAAAGGTTTTCCATAAATTTCAGTACCTTATCCAATCCAATTTTATCAGCTAGTTCAAATGGTCCTACGTTATGGCCAAATGTTTCACGCATTGTTAAATCAATATCATTAACAGATGCTACACCTTCCATTAAAATTTCGCAAGCTTCATTAATTACAGGGATTATCATCCTAGTACTAATACTACCCGGCGACTCATGTACGCAAACTCCCTGCTTACTGAGCATCTGGCAAAATCTCATAACTTTTTCATGCGCCACCTCGGTTGATTTCACACCATTAACAACCTCAACAATAGATGTTTTGTCAATTGGCTCAATGAAATGCATTCCAACAGCACGCCCAGGTTTTTTTAGAACCTTTGCAAGGTCAGAAATCATAAGAGTGCTAATGTTTGACGAAATAATTGTTTCATCTCCAACAACTTCTTCAATCTTCGTGAAAATCTCTTGACGAGATTCAATCATAGTACCCTTCTTTCTTGAACTAATGGCTTCGATAACGATATCACAAACCTTAAGTTCAATAAAATCGGTAGTACCTCGAATCCTTGATAAAACCAGACGCTTCTCTGAAGAAGTCATTCCCCAATGATTTATTTCATCATCAAGTTGCGATTCTAAATCAACAAATATTTCTTTGATGCGATCATCTGTTGTATCAATAAAAACAACTTCTAATCCAAACCTTGCTACCAGCAAAGTGATACCCTGTCCAACAGAACCACAACCCACAACACCAACTGTGTGGATTTTGCCCTTGACCTTTAGCTTGTCGCCTAATCCAAACTCTGTTAACTGACTCATTATTAATTTTTTATTTTTTCATATTATTGTAGACTAACTTTAACTTAGCCAATACTCAATATTATTTTTTGAGGCTGCAAAGATACTTCTCTTAATGGACATAAGACGTAATAAAATTGTTTATTATTTCAAGAAAACTGAATACGTCAGACTCATGAAGTAAAGCTTTATAAAAATGGTTTTTTGCTACTCAGATAAATACAAGATACGGCCTATTTCACTCATTATATCTGAAGCTTTTCCCTTAATAAAGATATCAGTTATTGTCTCTGTATAATGTGACTCGGAAGTATTAATTTCAATAATTGTGGAGCCCGATTCCTTAGCTACCACAGGTACAGAGTTTGCAGGAAACACCTCACCATTTGTTCCTATAATAACAAATACATCACTTTTTTCAGCTTCTGATTTGGATCTTGTTAACGCGAAGGTTGGTATTGGTTCGTTGAAAAAAACTATGTCAGGTTTTAATAACCCTTTGCACACATAGCATGTGGGTGGTAGATAATTAAAATCCACAAAACTCATATCGAATTCTGATGAACATTCGGTACAAACAATTTGTTTATAAGTTCCGTGTAGTTCATATACAAATTTACTACCTGCCTTTTGATGTAAGTTATCAATATTTTGAGTTATCACAGATTCAACAAATCCACGCTTCTCCATTGCGGCCAATACTTGATGTGATATATTTGGTTCAATTCCTACTAGTTTTTCATAAAATATTTCCTTAATCTTAGCCCAGGATTGATATGGTTTCTTTCTAAAGTACTCGATCTCAAAAAAAATAGGATCAACACTCGACCATAATCCATCATCACCCCGAAAAGCAGGAATCCCACTAGCAACAGAGATCCCAGCACCAGTAAACCCAACACCATATTTAGATGTTCTAATGAGCTCTGCTGCTTTCTTAATGATATTATTATCCATATCAATAGTTGGTATACTATTCTTGGGGACAAGAATAAAGCATATTGAATTCTTTAGTTATTGATGAGTTGCTTACTCAAGATCTTTAAACACAGTAACTGTAGTATCATCATTGAAATGAACTTTGAAATTAAGTTTTTTAAACACTGATATCATCGCTTTATTATCCTTTGTTGTTTCAGCTGAAAGGACTTTGATTCCGGCATTGGCAGCAATCTCAACACAATATTGCGTTAGTATAAACCCTAGCTCATTGTGTTGCCAATCATCTGGCACTAAAACAGCATACTCAGCAGTTACAACATCTGGATCAGCTATAAGTCTACCAACACCTATTAATCGTTTTCGACCCTCATAATCAATTTCGGCAACAATCCCCATTTCTCTATCATAATCAATATAACAAAATTGAGTAGCCACCTCATGCGAATTGAAATGAAAATCATATCTAAACCTATGGTATATAGACTCCTTGGAGCAACTTCCTAACATTTCTAACCATAGTGATTCGTCTTCTGGTTTAATGGGGCGTAGCAATACATCTGTACCATCTCTTAGTTTTGCTTTTTTCTTTAGCCTTTCGGGATATGGTCGTAGTATAAGGTGTGAATAATCAGCATTGTCTTTACCAATCATTTCCGTATCTACAACTATTCTTGCATCAAGAGCAATTACATCATCAGGAGTTACAATCAATGGGTTTATATCAAGTTCTTCTATTTCTGGATAATCGGCTGCCAGATATGATAACCTGATAAGTACTTCAATTAGTTTTTCAATATTTTTTGGTTTGCTACCTCTATAGCCTTCAAGTAAAGGGTACATCTGCAACGACTCAATCATTTGTCGTGCTAGTTGTTCATTTAATGGAGGAAACTCCAAACGCTTATCGTTAAGAATCTCAGCACTTGTACCACCCATTCCGGCAAGCAGAACTGTTCCAAATAATTTATCCTTTTTAATACCAAGTATCATCTCAACATCATCACTAGTATCAATCATTTTCTGAACAGTAATTCCATCAATCTTAGCATCAGGGACTTTAGCAGATACCGTTTCGAACATGTTTTTATAATTTGCTCGAAGGATTTCTTCATTTTCAATATTTAAAGATACTCCACCAACATCAATTTTATGTGTTATATCGGGTGAGCTAATTTTAAGTACAACCGGATAACCCTTTTGCTCTGCAATCTTAACAGCCTCATTGGCATCTTTCGCTAATTGGGGATGGGTTGTGGAAATACCATAATCATTAATTAGCAACTTAGAATCATCTTCTGATAATATCTTAGCTTTATTAAATATCTTACCAATGTATTTCTCACGTAGCTTTTCACGGTCATAGTTAAACGAAACAGGCACATCCCTTGGAGTCTCATAAAGTAACTCGAGGTTGTTTATATACCTTGTCATTGTCATAAAGCTTCGCATTGCCTGACCTGGTGTAGCATATACAGCAATTTGCGCATTTGATAACAACTCCAATCCTGCCCTCATACTTGTACCACCTAACCATGCTGCCATAATAAACTTAGATGTACTTGTAGAAATATCAACAATTGCTTGTGCTGTTGCGGTGGGATTAGTCATGGCCTGTGGTGTTAGAATAACTAAAACCGCATCAACATTTTCATCGTCAAGAACAATGCTAGTTGCTTTTGATATTCTTGTAGGTGCAGCATCACCCATAACATCAACCGGGTTACCATGCGACCAAAATGCTGGTAGTATTTCATCAAGTTTTCCCATTGTACTATCAGAAAGGGTAACAAGTTTTCCACCCAAAGAAATCAATGTATCAGTTGCCATAACACCAGGGCCACCAGCATTGGTAACGATTGCTAGCCCGGTACCCTTTGGCATACGCTTTCTGCCAACAAGATCAGTAAAATCAAAAATATTACCAATATCATAAACCCTAGCCATTCCAGCTCTTCTAAACACAGCATCATAAATTGAGTCTTCTGAAGCTAAAGCTCCAGTGTGTGATGCTGCAGCTGCTGCTGATTCCGGAAAGCGTCCAGATTTATAAACTATTATTGGCTTTTTACGTGCAAATGCTCTTGCTGCTGACATAAAAGATCTTGCATCAGCAAGAGATTCAACGTATAGTATAATTGATTTTGTATTAGTATCCTGCCCTAAATAGTCGATTAAATCACCAAAGGTAACATCAACAGCATTTCCAATTGAAATAAAATAAGAAAATCCAATTTTAGCCTCATTTGCCCAGTCAAGTACAGATGCTCCTAGGGCACCAGATTGAGAGATAAAAGCAACTTTTCCTTTTTGCGGCATTCCATTAGCAAAACTCACGTTTAGTTTTGCACGAGGTACAATCACCCCCAAGCAGTTGGGGCCTATTACCCTCATATCAGGATAGTTATTTATTCGTGTCTTAACTTCACGTTCCAACTTCTTTCCAGGCTCACCCGATTCTTTAAATCCCGCAGACATAATAATAACACCATTTATACCTGCATACCCACACTCATCAATTATATCTGGCACCTGTTCAGCAGGAGTCATTATTACCGCCAAATCAGGTGTCTTTGGAAGGCTCTCAACGTTGGGATAGCAAGGAATTCCCATCACTGCTTCGCGTTTTGGATTAACCGGGTATACAACTCCATGAAACCCTCCACTTACAAGATTTTTTAGGGTCATACCACCTACGCTATTCGGGTCATTGGAAACTCCTATCAATGCGATTCTGTTCGGACGGAAAATGCTATCAAGCTTTTTTATTGGCATAGTAATAATATTATTCTGATTGGTAAATATATATAGTCAGTTCAACTGTTATATAATTCACAAAATTAATTAATGTTAATTAAGAACGTTTCTAAAAACCATTAAATTAACATGAATATTCACTAAAAAATGGTAAAAAAAATCTCCGAAAGAAATATTTTCTTTCGGAGATAAAGGTCAATTTAAACTTTATTTAATAATCTATATTATCATAGATTTGTTGTTACTTTTTTGCGGGTTTAACCATCAACATTAATACAGTACCAAATAATACAGCAATACCCGAAATAGTAAATGCCATTGGGAAGTTACCCATATCACCCATAATACCTCCAAGTATCGGTCCTAGAATTCCCCCTACACCGTATGCTAAAAATACAAATGGATAGTTTTGACCAACATTTTTAGCACCAAATGTATCTGCTGTTATTGTAGGAAACAATGCAAAATTACCACCAAAGTTAAATCCAATTAATGTTGCACCTAAATAAAGAAGAATTTCACTTCCTGCCATATAAGTAAATAGTATTACAAGGATGCCTTGGGTAGCTGTCATAATAATTATTGAGGTTTTTCGACCCAGTTTATCGCTTAGCATACCCCATACAATTCTACCAATTCCATTCGCTAAACTGAAGAAAACAGCCATTGCAGTACCAGCAATTGCACTTGCTTCCAATGCTGTTAAGCCATTGGACTGAAGTGCTTCCATTGGATATAGTTTCATTAACCCTATGGACATTAAACCGGCTCCTGCACTTACAATAAATGTGAAAAAGATTAAGTAAAACTGAATTTTACCAACCATTTCACCGCTAGTAAATTCTTTATCTTCTTTCGCTTCGGTTGCAACTGTTTCGGCTTCTTCATATCCTTCAGGCTTCCATCCAGCAGGAGGAAATTTCATCCACATACCACCAATTATTACCATGGCGGCAAATGCAATGCCATAAGTAATAAATGTAGAAGACAATCCTATATTTTCTATAAGATGTCCCCATGATCCAGCAAGCTTAACCCACAACATGGCACCGAATCCAAATCCTGCTACAGCAAGACCTGTTATCATGCCTTTTTTATCGGGAAACCATCTCATTCCAACAGCTATTGGCACAACATATGCCAAACCAATACCTGCACCACCTACCAAACCAATAAGTAATAGTAAAGCTATGAAGCTTGTACCACCAAAAATTCCGGCTAACAAATACCCTAAACCAAGTACAACACCTCCAACTATTGTAAGTTTCTGTGGCCCTAAAGTTTTTATTTGTTTACCAGCAACTACCATAAAAATAGCAAATGAGGCTAAACCAATTGCAAAAACCCATTGAGTATCGGCTTTTGCCCAACCTTCAGAAATTAAAGAAGGTGTAAATACTGACCATGCATAAATAGCACCCAATGCCAATTGAATTAATATGGCACCAACTACAACTAACCCACGATTCATTACTTTTTTATTTTCCATTATAAATTCGTTTTGTAATAATTATAAAACAAAGACATAGTGAGTTAGGAAGTATTATTCCCAACTCACTAGCTAACTTTGTTTAAAATGAAATTATCGTTTAACTTCAACTTTTGCACCTTCAATAATATCCTCTACTACTCCTGGATCCAGCAATGTAGATGTATCACCTAGGTTTGTAGCATCGCCTTCACCAATTTTACGAAGAATTCGACGCATAATTTTTCCTGATCTGGTTTTTGGTAAACCACTTACTATTTGAATTTGATCTGGTTTTGCAATAGGTCCGATATATTTAGTTACTGTGGCTCTAATTTCAGCTTCAATTGTTCCCAATTCTGCTTCTGAAAGCTCATCACAAATAACATATGCATAAATACCTGATCCTTTAATTTCATGGGGATAACCTACCACAGCTGACTCGTTGACTTTAGGATGTTGATTTATTGCATCCTCAACTTCTGCTGTACCAATACGGTGTCCTGACACATTGATAACATCATCAATACGTCCAATGATTCTGTAATAACCTTCTTCGTCGCGTTTAGCACCATCACCAGTTAAATAAAGTCCTTTAAAGGCTGAAAAATAAGTTTCGAAGCATCGTTTATGATCACCATATGTTGTACGTAACATACCTGGCCAAGGATATTTAATACATAGGATTCCTTCAACACCATTTCCATGCAACTCTTTTCCTTCTGGATCAACAAGTATTGGTTGAACACCAGGTAACGGAAGTGTAGCCAGCGATGGTTTAGTTGGGGTTATGCCTGCAAGAGGAGAGATCATTATACCACCAGTTTCGGTTTGCCACCAAGTATCAACAATTGGGCAACGACCTTGTCCAACTAAATCGTGATACCATCTCCATGCTTCCTCGTTTATTGGCTCACCAACAGTTCCCAGAACTTTTAATGAACTTAAATCATGTTTGGTTACCCATTCGTCGCCTTGTGCAACTAGAGCCCTAATTGCGGTAGGAGCAGTATAAAATTGATTAACTTTATATTTATCAACAACTTCCCAGAATCTACCTGCATCAGGCCATGTAGGAACACCTTCAAACATAACTGAAGTAGCTCCAGCTAATAGTGGTCCATAAACAATATATGAATGTCCGGTTACCCAGCCAATGTCAGCTGTACACCAATAAATATCACCATCATTGTATTGGAACACATTTTTAAATGTGTACTCCGCATAAACCATATAACCAGCAGTAGTATGTAGTACACCTTTTGGTTTTCCAGTTGAACCTGATGTATAAAGGATAAATAATGTATCCTCTGAATCCATAACTTCAGCAACATTTTCTGTTGACACTCCTTTAATTAAATCGTGCCACCATATATCACGGCCTTCAACAAAATTAATTTCCTCACCTGTACGTTTAAATACAACGGTGTTTTTTACGGATGGACAATTTGCAATAGCATCGTCAACGATTGCTTTTAAAGGAATTGACTTCGTTCCACGATAACCACCATCTGATGTAATTACCACATTACATAAAGAATCATTAATTCTATCTGCCAATGCAGTTGCTGAGAAACCAGCAAAAACAATTGAATGTATAGCTCCAATGCGAGCACATGCTAACATTGCCACTGTTAATTCAGGAATCATTGGTAGATATAATGCAACTCTGTCGCCTCTTTTTACGCCAAGTTTTATAAGTGCATTGGCAAACTGCTTCACTTTATCAAAAAGCTCACCGTAAGTAAGTTTAACTTCTTTCTCCTTTGGATCGTTAGGTTCCCAAATTAAAGCAACTTGGTCTTTCCTCATGAACATATTTCTTTCAAAAATGTTCTCGGTGATATTTAGTTTACCATTTTCGAACCATTTTACATCCGGAGCATCGGGCCCATCAAAACGCCAGTTAACTACGTTATCCCATTTTTTGCGCCAGAAATTGGCTTCAGCTATACCTGCCCAAAATTCTTCTGGGTTTGCAACGCTTTCTTTGTACTTCTGCAGATATTCTGCTAAATTGGTAATCTTATTGGTCATAATTTTTCAATTAAAAGATTAATAATAATGTATTTTGATGTTAATTTATTAACAGTCGTATTAAAAAAAATAGTGCTAACAAGCAATCATTTAATTTTCCCAGTAAAGATACAACAATCCAATGCAATTTATGAGTTTAGTTTTTCAAATAATCACAATATAAATGTGTTTGCAGTTTACTATTTAACAGCAACAAGAAAGCACGCTTTATATCTTCTACTATATCAATTACTTAAAATTTTATGTTTGAACCTGCCGTACAATAAAACAAACTGCACAGCACTAAAATTTAGAAGGATTACAAATAATACTTACAAGATAATTATCGGAAAAATGAAAATAAAAAAGGTTATTACCTTACAATTTTTGGCAAATGAAATACAAAACTTTACAATAATTTCCTACACTGCATTCATAAGTTCGTCGGTAATTTGAAGATTGTGGAATACTTTCTGAACGTCATCATCATCTTCAAATAAATCAATGGTTTTCATGATCTTAAGAGCATCTTCCAGTTCCAATGATTTTGTGTCGGTAGGATTACGCTGTAGTTCTGCTGACTCAGGTTCAATATTTAGTTCTTCAAGTTTTTTTGCCATTGCGCCAAAATCCTCCAATGATGTAGTGATGTGGAAAAAGCCATCATCTTCCAATTCAAGTTCTTCGGCTCCGGCATCGATAAGTTCCATTTCAAACTCATCCTGATCAAGATCACCAACAGGTACAACAAATACTCCTTTTCTATCAAACATGAAACTAAGGGATCCGTTGGTTCCTAAATTACCACCATTTTTATTGAATATGGCCCTAATGTTTGAAACTGTACGTTGATTATTATCGGTAGTACACTCAACAAATACGGCAATTCCATTTGGTAAATAACCCTCAAAAGTTGGTTCGGTAAATGATGCTGTATCTTTATCTTTACCTTTACTAATTGCTCTCTCGATATTGTCTTTGGGCATACTCTGTCCCTTGGCATTCGAAATTGCCAACCTTAATCTGGGGTTTGCATCAGGATCAGAACCACCTTCTTTTACAGCAACTGTTATTTCCTTTATTATTTTTGAAAATATTTTGGATCTTTTTGCATCCAATGCTCCCTTTTTTCTCTTAATGGTCGACCATTTACTATGTCCTGACATCTTCTTAAATTTTTAGTTACCAAGTATAAACACCAAATAGATCTAATGTTGGGGCAAATCTAAGAAATTCCATCCTTATCAGGAAAAACAACATCATAAAAATTCGCTATAAAAAATAGTATCCCCATAACAAATGCAATGGGGATACTATAATAATTTCTTAAAAACACTGAGTGGATTACCAACCAACCAAAGAAATACCTGCCGTGAAAGGATATAATACGGGGCCACGATTTTCTTGGAACATAGTATTTAAGGAATATGTTGCATATAATGTAATTATCCCGTAACCGAATCTTACTGATGCATCGAATTTGAATGGTGCCAGATGGAAACTATTGAAATTCTTTACAATATTTCTTGATCCTCCTGATGGTGTTATACCGGTAGCAACTAGATTTCCTGTTGAAGGATCAAGTAGATCATATGACTTATTTGCTTCATTGAAATATACCTTTGTGTGAGTACTAACTCTTGCACTAACTAACCCACCAACGGCAAAATGAAATTGCTTCACTCGTTTTTCGTGTTTAGACTGTATCTCAAAAAATAATGGAACAGTAATATACATAGCAGTTAGTTTTATCTTTCGAACTGAAACACCATCCATGTAATATCCTGCTATTGCAGAGCTATCAGGTGTTAAATATGTTGGTTTACTAAATCTATAATTGTTCCAGGAAATTCCTATTCCCGTTATTAAACCAATATTTTTGGCTTTATTTAAAGCAATATTCTGTTCATATATATTTAGGTTAACATTAATTGATTTCTCCATCCGTAAAGCTAAATAATCATCCTTTTTATCAAAATTCATATTAAATTTGGGAGTTAAATATCCATTTAATCCAATATCTACACCACCCCAGTTACCATTAAATCTTTTTCTGCGTTTACACTTTTCCCATTTCACATCTCCATCATCCGAAACCGATAATGTATGTCGTCCAACGGTAATATAAGTTGTATCTCCGTCAATAACTTCTACTTTAATTGATCCTACATTTACTTTTGTTGTATCATCTTCATAATAGTGGGTTATTGCGGGTGCGCTTACGGAACCAACCACTACTGTTTTTTCTTCATTGCCATTTTTAACAATAATTGTCTCAGGACTTGTAGAATATCTAACATCAGAAGCGCCTGATACCTCGTAAGTAAGACTTGCCTTTGAGTTTACAAAACATGTACTTGCACCACTGGCATTAGCAACAGTAGAAATTGTCTGCAATTCTTTTCCATAAAATTCAGAAGCACCACTACTTTCAATAACGCTTGATTTAACAGATCCGGATAAGGTAACGTCGGAAGCTCCTGAAACCTTCGTAATTACGTTATTATACTCTATGTTTAGATTTAAATCAGATGCACCACTTATAATAAGTTTTAGATTATCACCCTTTAGGGTTCCTTTTGAGTTTATATCAGAAGCTCCTGATGATTTTATTTTTACATACTCAGGAGCAGTAACGTTAAATATAAGCTCCTTATATTTCTTAATCTTATTATTACTGAAACCAAAATACAAAGTGTTATTTTTAACTTCAAGCGTAATAAACTCTTGAATATTAGAGTCAGTTTCTACTTCCACACTATATGTATCTCCTTGAGAAAGAATCACTGTTCTGGCACCACCCACAACAATTGCATCAAACTCTTCTAAATTGTGCATCTTTTTTGTTAATTCGCCATTTCCTCTTATCTGGGCAACTGCAGGTAATGTTAAAGCAAGCCCCAATATTAATGTAGTTATGTATAATCCAATTTTTTTCATAATATTTATTTATTGATTTTGTCTTTATGACGGAGGAAGTATTTGAATAGTTACAATTGAAAAGAAAATAATTTTCATTCGTTGAGAAAACAGAGATGATGTTGAATAGGCCGGGTCTAATTAATAAAGAGCATCAATTTTATTTGCTAGGGTAACCGACATCTTATAATTCGATTCATGGGTCCAACCAGCAATATGTGGAGAAAGAATTACATTTTTCAATTTAAATAGCTTATCCATTTCCTCTGGCAACTCAATGTTTTCAAATGATAACCCTTCATATTCAAGCACATCAATACAAGCACCTAGTACCTTGCCAGTGGTGAGGTTATTAACCAAATCTTTAGTATTGAGAACCTTTCCTCTCGATGTATTTATCACATATATCTGCTTACTAAATTTATTTAAGAAACTTTCACATACCATGTAATGAGTTTCTTCTGTATAAGGGATATGCAAACTAACTATATCACATTTTTTGTATAGCTCCTCCATTGTAGATTCGGTGATAAATTCGTTAGAATAGTTGGTCTTATATTTATCATAACCCAATACTTCAACATTAAACCCTGATAGCTTTCTGGCAAATGCTCCTCCCGTATTACCATAGCCAATAATCCCAATTGTTTTCCCTCCGAGCTCACACCCTCTGTTACCTTCCCTAATCCATTTTCCGTTTCTTACTTCATCATCAGCAACCAATAAGTTATTAAATAATGTTAGTATCATGGCTATTGCTTGCTCTCCCACAGCATCTCGGTTACCTTCGGGTGCATTAAGGCATGCAATACCATGTCGGTCAGCATACTTGAAATCAATATTCTCCATTCCAGCACCTACTCTACCGATGAATTTAAGGCTTGTACAATGCTTTAAAAAGTCTGAATCCAACTTAATTTTGCTTCTAATAATTATTCCAACATATTCACTGGCAATTTTCACAAAGTCATCTCTGGTGTAATTATCAAAATAATCACACTGAAACCCCTGTTTTACAAGAAGTAAACTTAATTCATCGTGAGCTGTATCAACAAAAAGTATCTTTCCTTTTTTCATAATAAAACAAAACTTACATTTGCGAAAAATTAGATATGCAGTTAGTATTGATAAGCAAAAATACAAAAGCTTATTTTGATTATTGAATAATGGGCAAAATGCGATTTAATTTATTTATTATATTTTAGTAGCAATATTGAGAATTAAGATTTCATGTGGCAATTTCTTGTTAGGTTAATATTAAGGAACAGATTATTCATTCTTATCGTTATTGGTTTACTTACCATACTGATGGGATTTTTAGGGTCGAAAATTAAAATGTCGTATGAGATGGCTCGAATGCTACCCTCTTCTGACCCTATAAATGTAGAATATGAAAATTTTAAAAAGCAATTTGGATTAGATGGAAATGTAATCTTTATCGCAATTCAAGACCCTGACTTATATACACTAGATCATTTTAATAGTTGGTACGATCTAAGTAATGAAGTGCTTGAAATAAATGGTATACAAGAGGTGGTAAGTGTTTCGCGTTTGTATAACTTAATACGGAATGATAGTTTAAAGAAATTCCAATTTAAGCCTATAGTTACCGGCCCTTTGAAATCCCAGCATCAGGTTGATTCCATAAAGCAAATTATTTACAGCCTTCCTTTTTACGATGGTAGATTGTTTAATAAGGAAACTGATGTTAACCTGATGATGATAACCCTTGACAAAGAAATACTTAATTCAAAGGCTAGGGTTGGATTGGTAAATGAAATAAAAGAAACCATCGACAAGTTTGGTGTAAAGTATGATCTCGATATAAAATTCTCCGGTCTTCCTTACATCAGAACGGTTACATCGAAAAAGATACAAGATGAGTTAATGTTATTCGTTATACTATCACTTGTAATTACATCAATATTACTATTTTTCCTTTTCCGATCAGGCAGAGCTGTACTTTTTGCTATGTTGGTTGTTATAATTGCTGTAATATGGGTTATAGGTACAACCGTACTATTTGGATATAAAATAACAATCCTAACAGGTATACTACCTCCATTATTGATAGTTATTGGAGTAGAAAACTCAATATTTCTTTTAAATAAATATTTAAGTGAATACCGGCTTCATGGTAACAAGGTTAAAGCTCTTTCGAGGATGATTTCCAGAATAGGTAATGCCAACCTGCTTACCAACGCAACAACTGCTGCTGGATTTGCTGCATTTATTATTACCAGTAACGAACTATTAGTTGAATTTGGGATTATTGCTTCACTAAATATACTTGTTACATATCTCTTATCGTTGTTTATTCTTCCAATCCTGTTCAGCTATTTTCCTGTTCCCAAAACAAAACATTTTCAACATCTCGACAAGGGAATAATTAGCAAAATAGTAACTTCTGTTACTAATATTATACTAACTCGAAGAACCATAATTTATATAATTACAAGTATTGCATTTGTTGCCGCAATATACGGTATAACAAGATTAAGAACAACTGGAAATATTGTTGATGACATCTCCAAAAAAGAGAAACTTTACAAGGATATGATTTTCCTTGAACAAAATTTTAAAGGGGTTATGCCTTTGGAGATTACGATTAACACAGGTAAAAAAAATGGAATACTTAGCTTATCAACACTTAAAAAGATAGAACGTTTGCAAGATACTCTTGCTAAGTATCCTGAGTTTGCAAAACCCTTATCTGTTGTTGAAGTTGTTAAATCAGCCAAGCAAGCATTTTACCGAGGAAAGGAAAGAATGTATTCATTGCCTAATAGTCAGGAGAAAAACTTTATTCTGTCTTACGTACCTGATATGGGAGATAGTAAAAAAGGCATACTTAATGCTTTTGTTGATTCCAATTTTCAAACAACCAGGGTATCGGTTCAAATGGCAAATATTGGAACCAATGATATAAATAGAATACTAGTCGATATTGAGCCAAAAGTTGATTCTATTTTTAATCCCGAAAAATATGATGTTAACTTAACTGGTACAAGTGTAGTATTTCTAAAGGGGACAAACTATCTTGTTAAAAACCTGTTTATGAGTTTAATGCTTGCTGTTATTATAATAACAATTTTGATGGCATTAATTTTTTCATCACTAAGGATGATTCTCATTTCATTAATCCCAAATATAATTCCTCAAATACTAACTGCAGGTATGATGGGGTATTTTGGTATACCTATCAAACCATCAACAATTTTAATATTTAGTATAGCCCTTGGTATTAGTGTTGATAATACAATCCATTTTCTGAGCAGATATAGATTACAATTGAGACACAATGAATGGAAAATTAGACCAGCCGTACTTGCTGCATTAGTAGAAACAGGTTATAGCATGGTTTATTCAGCGATAGTACTCTTCTTTGGTTTCTACATTTTCACTCTTTCATCTTTTGGAGGAACTGAGGCATTGGGGTATCTAGTTTCGTTTACCCTGATAATTGCACTATTATCAAACTTATTTGTACTTCCTTCTTTACTGTTATCGCTCGACAAGAGAATAATTACCCGATCATTTAAAGAACCGTATCTGGAGGTATTTGATGAAGAGGAGGATATTGAACTTGATAAACTCATTATAAAGGAATTAAAACCTAAAGAAAATCAATAAACATTTTATTATGAAAGGAATAATACTTGCCGGAGGATCAGGAACCAGACTACATCCACTTACAATAGCAGTTAGTAAACAATTAATGCCCATCTACGATAAACCCATGATATATTATCCATTATCCGTTTTGATGATGGCTGGTATAAGGGAGATACTTATTATATCAACACCTCATGATTTGCCAAATTTTGAGCTACTATTGGGAGATGGTTCTAATATAGGATGCAAATTTGAATACAAGGTACAAGAAGTTCCAAACGGCCTAGCTCAAGCTTTTGTAATAGGTGAAGAGTTTATTGGCAACGACAAAGTTGCGCTAGTACTTGGCGATAATATTTTCTACGGAAGTGGTTTACATAATATACTTAAGGGAAGTGCGGATCCTGATGGAGGCATAGTATTTGCATACCATGTTCATGATCCAGAAAGATACGGAGTTGTTGAGTTTGATGATGATTACAATGCAATTTCGATAGAGGAAAAGCCAACTAATCCTAAATCTAACTTTGCTGTTCCCGGGTTATATTTTTATGATAATTCGGTTGTTGAAGTGGCAAAAAACTTAGCTCCAAGTGCTAGAGGTGAATATGAAATAACTGATATAAATAAACATTATCTAGAAGAAGGAAAACTTAAAGTTGGTGTATTTAGTCGAGGTACCGCTTGGCTTGATACAGGTACTTTTGCTTCTCTAACCCAGGCCTCACAATTTGTTGAGGTAGTGCAGGATCGTCAGGGGCTAAAAGTAAGTTGCATTGAAGAGATAGCTTACAAAAAAGGTTTTATTGATGCTGCTCAATTAAGGAAAGTAGCTGAACCTCTTGTTAAAAGTGGGTATGGTAAATACTTATTGGATCTTATTGATTAAGATTAATTATCAACTTAATATGAAGAATTACGAGCAGCTGATCGAATATTTTGAAGAACAGCTAAAAACAATTAAATATAAAAATGATCCCCTCGAGCTATATAGTCCCATAACATATACTTTGGGTTTTGGTGGAAAACGTATCAGACCAGTAACTACACTAATGGGTTGTGAGTTGTTTTGCGGGGATTATAGTAAGGCGTTACCCCAGGCAATTGCCATTGAACTATTTCACAACTTTACTCTTATCCATGATGACATAATGGATAATGCACCTATTCGCAGGGGTAGAGAAACTGTTTATAAAAAGTGGAATTCGAATATTGCCATACTTTCTGGAGATACGCTATTTGCTTTGGCATATCAATATGCACAACAAGCTGATAAGGAAATACTTCATGATATACTTAGCGTTTTTAACAACACTGCCATTGAAGTATGTGAGGGACAGCAATTTGATCTAAATTACGAAACATCAAGCAATGTTAGTGTTCAGGAATATATGAACATGATTAGGCTTAAAACAGGTGTACTATTTGGGGCCGCCTTAAAAATTGGGGCATTAATTGGTGGAGCATCAACCAATGATGCAAATCTATTGTATGATTTTGGTGTTAATATAGGCCTTGGGTTTCAATTAAAAGATGATTTGCTCGACACCTATGGAAATGAGGGAGTATTTGGTAAAAAAACCGGAGGAGATATTGTAAGTAATAAAAAAACCTTTCTTTTCATAAAGGCGTTGGAAATCTCAGATACTAAGAATAGAGAAAAATTATTATCACTTTATGATTCCATAGATATTGATCCTGAAATAAAAATTGCCGCAACCAAGGAAATATTTTCGAACGTAAAAGTAGATTTTGCTGCAAACAAGGAAATTGACAAATACTTTACATCTGGCATGGAATGTTTAAACAAACTAAATATTCCCAATGAAAATAAGCAATATATTAAAGATGTAGCTGTTAAAATGATCGACAGAAACAAATAAGGTTTACCATCAGCTTTTTAGATTCTCCAGCTCTTGTTGTTTATTATCCCAATTATCATAAGCGATTGATAATTCAGAGTTTACGTTATCGTGTTGAATATAAAGCTCTCCTGATTTAATTTCAGAAGCATTGAGATCAGGAGCAGATAATTTTTCGTTAATAACATTGAGTTTTTGTTCCAGTTCTTCAATTTGCTTTTCAATGGATGATATTTCGCTTTTAAGTTTCCTTACCTTTTTATCAAATGCCTTTTTATTCTCCCAATTGGTTTTATTATTGCTATCAACCGATTTAGTTTTAGTGGATAATCGCTTATTAAGTTCAAGTTCCTTTAATGAATCTAATTTCCTCTTTTCCAGAAATAGTTCAATATCTCCCCTGTATTCTTTAATTCCTTTATTCTTGAACTCATATAGTCTCGTGGTTAGTCCTTGCAAAAAATCGCGATCATGTGATACTATCACTAATGTTCCGTCGTATTGCAATAACGCACTTTTAAGAATATCCTTTGATCTCAAATCAAGATGATTTGTTGGCTCATCCATAATTAGCAAATTACTTGGCTGCAATAATAACAGAGCAAGTGATAGTCGAGATTTCTCTCCACCAGAAAGTACTTTCACTTTTTTATTAACATCCTCACCCTGAAATAAAAATGCACCCAGTATTGAGTTAATCTTTTTTCTAATATCTCCAACCGCTACATTATCAACAGTTTCAAAAACAGTCAATTCCGGATCTAGCATATCACCTTGATCCTGGGCAAAATAAGCGACTTCAACTTGATGACCTATTTTTAATTCACCTGTAAAATCAAGATTTCCTGTAATGATTTTGGCCAATGTTGATTTACCCTCGCCATTTCTACCTAAAAAAGCAATTTTTTCACCTTTTAGTATTTCGAAATCGATTTTATCAAGAATAAGATTATCGGCATAACTTTTCGAAACATGCTTACCATCTATCGTTACTTTTCCACTATGGGGTGCAGGTGGAAATAGAAAATGAATTGCACTTTTATCGATATTATCCAGTTCAATCATATCCATTTTCTCGAGCATTTTCACTCTTGACTGAACTTGCTTTGCTTTTGATGCTTTGTATCTAAACCTTTCTATAAATTGCTCAACTTCATTTATTTCCCGTTGCTGATTATTGAAAGTTGCTTTTAAATGCGATTCGCGCTCTTCACGTTGGACAATATAATCCGAATAAGCTGCCTTATAATCATACATCTTACCATTACTAATTTCTACAGTTCGATTGGTAATATTATCAAGTAATGAACGGTCGTGTGATACGAGCATTACCGACCCGGGATAAGTTTTCAAAAAATCCTCAACCCATTCTATGGATTCTATATCCAAATGATTAGTTGGCTCATCAAGAAGTAATAATGACGGTTTTAGTAACAGTAATTTAGCTATCTCAACACGCATTTGCCATCCTTGACTAAACTCACCCATGGGTCTGAATAAATCACTTCTTTTAAAGCCTAAACCCATTAAATATCTCTCGGCATCACCCTGTAACTGCTCGGGTGAATAAAGAGCCAATGCATTCTCGAGAAATTCTAATCTATCAATATTTGATGAATACTTACTATCACTATAGTTTTCACTATCTTCGAGACAAGTATGTATTTTCGATATTTCAGTTTTATAATCAACAAGAAATCTAAAAACTTGCATTGCCTCATCAAAAATTGTCAGGCCTGAAGAAATTACTTTTTCTTGTGGTAAATAACCAATTGTTAAATCTGATGGTATAACTATTTTACCATTATCCGATTCCATTTCACCCGAAATAATCTTCAGCAATGTCGATTTGCCAGCACCATTAACTCCCGCAAGACCTATTCTGTCTTTGGGATTTATATTAAAGGTAACTTCCTCAAATAGTGGCGATCCACCAAATTCCTTTTTGATATTTACAACAGATATCATATTGTTAAAATGAAGCCAAAAATAGTATTATTATGGATATTATCCATATAAAAAGGGAGCCCCATCGTAAGATGAAGCTCCCTTTAATTTTATTGAGTCGGTATATAACTACCCTGCTCTATAACTATCTGCTGATAATTACTCGCTTGGTAACTACTCCGTTGTCTGTGTCTATCTTAACTAGGTATACGCCTGCCTGGTATGAGCTTGTGTTTAACTCAACGCTGGTTGCGTTTACTTTGCTG
>JAERTF010000059.1 GCA_016845105.1 Bacteroidota bacterium
TAGTACATTGGGAAACCATTTTTGATTATAATATAATCATTCTAATCCTCATAGTTTTCCAATGTACTAAGTTGTCCGAACAATGCCGTCATTAATGTCATGATATTCAGCTGATTACTGAACTTACCATTGCTGCTAACGGTAAATTGTATGAGTAGTGGCAGATTGCGTGGTACTTTCCTGTCAAACCGCTACGCAGTTTGAGCGGGCTATAACCCCTGATATTTAACACATTGACTGCCATTACTTATACAAAATGTTCTCTGTCGTTTTTGTCTTTAAGTTTGTACAATATAGAAAAAAGCTTGTTCAGAATTATCCATAAAAAGAATTCGATTCCCTTCGTTTAAAACTTCTTTTCCTCCATTCTCAACTATTTTTGCTTTTGTACTCGATAAATCATGAACTCCAAAACAAGAAACCCAATATTCATATTTCCCTTTCAATATGTTGGGGATTTCTTGAATATCAGCAATATGTTCGCTATTGTGGTTTACAACTTGAACACTTCCATACCTGTTACTCTCAAAGTTCCAATTAAAGATGCCTTCATAAAATGAAATAACCTTGTCCATTTCTGAAACATGCAATTCATTCCAAATAAGAGTATTGTTAGTACAGCGTGTTCTTGTATTTGTTAATACTTCCCCTTCATAAATTGTAAATCCCGCACCTTGAGGGTCACGAATAAGCGCAATTGTTCCAAAATAAGGAATTTCATCCTGCATTTCGATTATACCACCAAGTTTTTTGGCAACTGCAACTGTTTCATTAGCATTATTTACCTGTATATACGTCATCCAAAAATGGGGCATTCGCATTTGCTTGAACTTTTCTGGAGTTTCATACAGGCCCACAACTGGCATGTTATTAATAAAGGCTGTATAGTAATCATTTTCTTTATAAAACTTCCATCCGAATACGTTCTCATAAAAGGGAATTGTATCCTTTGGAGAGTACGTTGATAAATCAGCAAAAAAAGGATTGTTGGGTTTTATAAAACTATTTCTGGTCTTCATATCTTTTACGTTTCCAGATTTCTGTATAAGGGTAGTTATCAATGGTCATATTTACAGTTAATATATCACCTTTTAGAACAAAATGGGCTTGATACTGCTTACCATCTGGCATATATATTGTTCCCTTGGAATATGCATTGTCTTTATAAGTTATACCATCCAAAAAGTAATCGCATTCATTATTTTGAGATTTCATTTCTGTTTCACCATCGTTGTAATAATGCATTTTACCAACATATTTATTCTCATATTTAAGAATTTCATATACTGCCATGCAATAATCATTTTTGACTTCCCAAACGCCAATAATACTATCACCCGGGCTTGTTCCCAATACTTTAGATTTTACCTGTTCCCTAAAAGAATTCTTTTCGGTTTCCAGACTGTCAGAAACAAGGTTTTGTTCTTTTACTTTTATATCTGTTTTTAGCTCTGAAATAGATTCAGCTATTATCTGTTCTTTTTCTCGTTGTTTTTCACCCTTGCATGAAGTGAAACTAACTAAGAACATCGCGCTTATGATTAAAATTTTTGCGTTCATATCTTTTGATTTTTATATGTAATTCAAAGTAAGTTTTAGCTGCTTATATTACTTTTGACCTAAGTCAAAATCGATTAATGACTAATGGTTTTTATGCGATTAGAGATTTCTAAAAGACGTAGCCATTGTTGATAGTACAGCGGTAAACTTACCATGCTATCAATATATTGGTAAACATACATGATTAGAGCAAACAGGGCGCCATACTGAACCGATTCATTAGCCGAATAGTAAATGGAAACGAGTAATAATGCCATCATAATTAACCAACTTATAGAATAATTGATGGTCTCAATATCCGACAGTTTTATATTCCACTTCATTAGTTTTAAAATATGAAACCTTAATTCCGATTGACTTCCTGAGTGAACAACATCTACCTGTTTTTCTAATTCGTTATTGAAGTTCTTATTAAACAATGTCGTTTTTTTACCACTCAGAAAATAGACGCTGAGCACCAGTCCCCCTGTAATAAACGTGCCCAGAAATATACTCCAGTTCAAAAAAGCGATTATGGTCATTACACCAATTAAACCGATGCTGTGTTGAATTATAATTGGTAATTCATTTTCAGCAAATTTTACGATTTCAGCTAACATATTTTGGCGTGCTGCTTTTGCTGAATGTGCTTTTTCTGGCATTAACTTTAATGTTAAGGTACTAATTTGGGTATATATTTTTGCGTAAAAACGTGAATCGAAAAATCTTCGCACACCTCCCATAATAATCAGCATAGCTCCCAATACCCCCAGCTGTAACAGCCCGAGCCAATTGTTACTCAGCACTCCGTCAATAGCTTTACCTATAAAGTATGGAAATAAAGTGCCGAGCAATGCCTCAACAACAAGTACCAAAATGGTTAATGTAAGGCGAATGCGGTTTTGTATCCAAACAGTTCTAATATCCATACAGATAATTTAGAACTGGTTCGGAATACAGCAAGCTCCAAAACGACAGAACAATCCACAATACAGTAATAATCCAAAACATAACTGGATTTTCATCTTTGCTGAAATCTTCAAGGTAAAAGGTGTATTTCTTTTTAATGGCCTGAAAACTCCAGAAAAGAAAAAGGGCAGCGAAGTAAAAATTGATTAATTCAAACCAGAAGGCAAAGGGTAGCAATAATAAAGCAACAATAGTTTTCCAACTTCCTGTTTTTTTATTTGCTTTAATTATATCAGACGATGTCATGCTTGGAACTGACTCTTTGCCTTGTTTCTTTTTCTTTCTGGAAGACCATTTTTCTAAAGATTGATACACTTCCCATGCACCATTCTCCAATTCCTTAGTAGACATTTTTGCAGGTTGAAACACTGCGTGCAAACCATCATATTTTGACCAATCCTTAGTTAGTATTCTCCCCTCCGATTCTAATTTGTTAAAGGTCTCAGAACCTGGGAAAGGAATTATTAAATGAGGATAAGCTATATCAACATCAATATCCTTAATAAAATCCAATGTTTGGGCGAAATTTTTTGTATCATGAGCATCAAATCCAAACAGGAAGTCACCTATTACTTCTATGCCATAACTTTTTATAACCTTTACATAATTCTTGATTTCTTCAGGCTTAACGAAACCTTTTCCTTGTTCTTTTAACGCCTCTTCCGAAGGTGTTTCTATTCCAAACAATAATGATTTTACACCTGCTTTTTTAGCTGCTGCCAATAACTCTTTGTCTTTAGCGATAAGGATTGTTGTCTCACCATAGAAATTCATGTTGAGCGGAGCCAGTGCTTCGAATAATTCAAGCGCATATTTTTTGTTCTGTGTTAAATTGTCTGAATGCAATTCAACCCATTCAATGCCTTGTTTCTTTAATTGCTTCAACTCCTCAACTATGTGCGGAATCGGACGTAAAGTAAACTTGTCGAAGAATTTATGAATCAAACAGAAATCACAATGCATAGGACAACCTCTACTTATAACAACCGACCATGTCCACCCATATTTTGAAAAAGGGATTTTGTTTATAGGATAAGGTTTTAATTCTGCTAAATCAAGTGGTGAAGAACGCTTGTAGGACTTTTTTATTTGATTGTTTTCTATATCGATAAAAATCTTTTCCCACAGCCCCTCCGATTCTCCAAGAATTAGGGTGTCGGCATTTTTTGCTGCCTCATCTTGACAGAAATACGTATGTAAGCCACCTAAAATAGTTACTGCGCCTTTTTGCTTAAACGCATTGGTGATTTCATAAGCCCGGTAGGCATCTGGTGTTGACATAAATACGGCAACCACATCGGCATCCGATTTAAAATTGGTTTTCATGCCAATGGTCTCATCACACATTTCAACATCGACACCTTCGGGCATTGCTGCTGCAGCTGAAAATATATTCTGTGGGGGGCCACCTGTTTCTGCTTTATATTGAGAATAAGAACTACCTGCTGATGCTTTTATCAAATAAACTTTCATGATATTATATTTTTAAAATTTATTTGTGCAAACATACTCCTGAATGAACAATTATTTTTTGACCTAGATCAAAAAGCATTTATTTACTCCGAATTCGGCTTAAGGTTTCCTGAGAAATTCCTAAAAATGAAGCTATTTGCCCAAGTTTAACCCGCTGTTCAATATTTGGAAAGTATTCTTGTAGTAAATTATATTTCTCTTTTGCCGATAAAAACGACCAACTTTTGGAGAAATAATCTAAAAATGATAGCATTTCTTCAGCCAATAAACGTGCAAAATTCCCATATGATGGGAAGTCAGCAATAAGCTTCTGGTATTTATCGTAGCTAATAACATACAAAACGGACTCTTCTAAACATCTAATTTCTTCGAAACTTGACTTTTGAGTATAAAAGCTGTACCAAGCTGTAGCAAATTGGTTTTCGGAATAAAACCAGGAAGTTACTTCTTTTCCATCGTGGTAATAATAATTGTGAATTAATCCTTGTTCGACAAAATATAGTTTATTTGCTACCCGATTATATTCCAAAAGTATTTTACCCGCAGGAACTTCATTTTTTTCGAAATCATGATGTACTCGTTGACGAAGTTCTGGATTAACAAAACAACGGGTACTAATATATTGTAATAAATTTTGCATGTAGAGTGTTGTTTTTTAAAATTCTGACTAACGTTACGTAACACCCTGATTTACAATATTCAATTTTGACTGATATTTTGCTTCATATTCAGGTCTTGAGAAAATTCCAAGTTCATCAGGGTTGATGTCAAATTTAGCAATTTTCCTTCTTAGTTGTGC
>JAERTF010000060.1 GCA_016845105.1 Bacteroidota bacterium
GTTCGAGATATAGTTATATGAATGATAGTTTACCATACTATTTTAATGTTGTGTTTAATAACAGGTTAATTGATCAGGATTCTATAATTTCTGACACGGTAGTTTCGCCAGAAATTGTTGATTTTTTGCAATTGCAATCAGTAGAGTATAGACCAGTAGTAAATTCATTAAATACGAACAATGATATTATAACTTACATTCTTATTTTTTTATTGGGAACAATAGCGTTTATATGGCATTTTATGCCTGATAGATTTGCTTTAATATTTTCACTTAAGCTTGAGAATAAATTCACTCGTAGCACCGGTGATAGCAACGTAAGGGTGCCAGGAACATTAATTACATGGTTTTTTTGGGTGAACTTTATATTCTCATCAGGTATCTTTACAATGATACTGTTACATAGCTTCTTCAAGGCAGAGATTATGGGAATGTCTATAGTTAGTATACTATTTTATATACTAATAATTTTTGCAGGTTTCCTATTATATAGACTAGTTGTTATTTACAGCAGTTCATTCATTTTTGAAACTTCTAAAATGAGACAGCAGCAAGTAATTATTGGTAGAAATGTCCAATTTATTTCTGGTGTGGTTTTGGTTCCTGTTAATCTGATTATACTAAATGTTGACACTAATGTTTTCATATACTTTGGAATCATAACTATAATGGTGCTTCAGGTTTTAAGGTTGATAAAAATTGTTATAATTGGAAAATCAAGTACTATGTTTTCGGCATTACATATTATTTTGTACCTTTGCACGCTCGAAATCGCACCTATTTTGGTGCTAATTGGATTGATAGGTAACGGTTCAGGTGTGTTATAAATGTTGGTTGTTACCTCATTAATACTACACAAGGAACATAACGACAGGAGCATTGAAGGTAAAAAATATATTAGTTTCCCAACCACAACCTGCTGATATGGAGAAATCACCTTACGGTGAACTTTGCAGGAAGTTTAATGTGAACATTGATTTTCACAAATTTATTACCATAGAAGGAATAAGTGCACAAGAGTTTAGAAAAGCTAAGGGCAGCTTTAATGGTCATACTGCTGTAATTTTAACCAGTCGCCATGCTGTTGATCATTTTTTTCGCATGGCAAAAGAAATGAGGTTTGAAATTCCCGATTCGTTGAAGTATTTCTGTATTTCTGAATCTACTGCTTATTATTTGCAAAAATATGTTCAATATAGAAAACGTAAGATTTTTTATGGAAAACAAAACTTTGCAGATCTTATGGATGTTATTAAAAAGCATTGTGATGAGAAATTCCTTGTACCTTCTTCTGATATCCATAAGCAAACAATGTTTAAGTTGTTAGATAGTAATAAGGTAAATTATTCCAATGCAGTTATATACAGAACCGTTGCAAGCGATTTATCATCAGTGGAAATTAATAAATATGATTTAGTAATATTTTTTAGCCCTGCTGGAATTAAATCACTACAGAATAACTTTCCTGATTATGAACAGAATGATAGGTTGATTGCTGCCTTTGGACCAACAACTGCCAAGGCTGTTAAGGAGGCAGGCCTTAAACTAAGCATCCCTGCACCTACGCAATCTTCTCCATCGATGACAATGGCTATTGATGAGTATCTGACAAAGCAGGCCAAAGATCGAAGAAAAAACGGACGTAAATAGTTGTATTACTTTTCCTGAAATTTTATTTTGGAATACTATTCTTTATTCTTAGTATCTATTATTATTGTAACGGGTCCTGAGTTTATTAATGAGATATCCATCATTGCCCCAAATTCACCAGTTTCAATTTTTTTCTTAAGCAATTTTTCAAGTTCAGATATAAAAGCCTGATAAAGAGGTATTGCTTTTTTGGGTTGAGCTGCAACTATGTAAGAAGGTCTATTGCCTTTTTTAGTTTTTGCATGTAGAGTAAACTGACTTACTACCATTGCATCACCGTTAATGTCAGTAATTGATAAATTCATGATGTTATTATCATCATCGAAAATACGAAGCTTTGATATCTTGTTACTTAGCCATAAGACATCTTCAATTTCGTCTGAATTTTCTATTCCTAGTAATATTAGTAACCCTGTGCTAATAACTGATTTAGTACTATTGTTAATTGACACTACTGCTTTTGCAACTCTCTGAATAACTGCCCTCATTTTCTTCTTCTTTATGGTCTGCAATTTATTAATTTTGTAGAAAATTATAACTATGATTCGATTAAGTGTTAACATTAACAAGATTGCTACTTTAAGAAATGCTAGAGGAGGGAATCAACCTGATCTTGTTAAAGTTGCTATGGATTGCGAACAGTTTGGCGCACAAGGAATTACAATTCACCCACGTCCGGATGAGAGACACATTAGATATGATGATGTGAATCCGCTAAAACTGGTAAATAAAACGGAGTTTAATATCGAAGGAAATCCTACTCCTGAATTCACTAAGTTAGTTATTAAAAACATGCCAAACCAAGTTACATTGGTTCCGGATGATCCAGGACAGTTAACATCTGATCATGGGTGGGATACAGTGAAGCATAAAAAATATTTAATTGATGTAATTGAAGAGTTTAAAGCTGCAGGGATTAGAACCTCTATTTTTGTTGATCCCGTGCTTTCAATGGTAGATGGTGCTGTTGCCACAGGGGCTGATAGAATTGAATTATACACCGAAAGTTATGCTGAAAACTATATGCTAGATCGTAAAAAAGCAATACAACCTTTTATTGAAGCCTCAATGCTAGCAAAAGAACTGGGATTAGGACTGAATGCAGGACATGATCTTAGTTTGGTAAATTTAAAATATTTTGCAATGAATATACCATGGATTGATGAGGTCTCCATCGGTCATGCTCTAATCTGCGATTCGTTGTACTATGGACTTCAAAATACTATCCAACTTTATTTGAGAGAATTGAAAACCTTATAAATGAACTTTTGTCAGGTTGCAGTAAAGGCATGATATTTGAAAATAGCATTTAAAATCTATCATGTTATGAGCAAGTTTAATGATATAGTGTCCTCTACAACCCCAACATTAATTGATTTCTCCGCAGAGTGGTGTCAACCTTGTAAGATGATGGCTCCTATTCTGAAAGATGTTAAGAAGCAACTGGGCAATAGTGTTAGGGTGTTGAAAATAGATGTGGACAAAAACCCAGCCATTGCACAAAAGCATAATATACAAAGCGTTCCCACATTGATGATAATGAAAGCAGGAAAAATTGTATTTAAACAATCTGGTGTTATTCAATCAGCCCAGCTTGTTCAAGAATTAAAAAATCATTCGTTGTAAAAGTGGTTACTATACCTACTGCAAATATCTATTTGCCAATCTTTGCTTTAAATAGTACTGTTGTTATTAACTCGATTAGGAAACCATATATAACTCCCATTACAATAGTTGAAATAGCAATCATTTGAGGATCAAAACCTGGTACTTCAGGCCCCATCATTGTTCCGAGGGCGGCTGGGATACTAAAAATAAACCCCATAACAATACCATGTATTGCCCAATTTTTCATTGGGAATCGACTAATTCCAATGCCAAACCCCAGTAGCGTACGACCGGAAATAATTGTTAGGGCAAGCCACAAGCTCACCTCATTATCCCCGCTACTGGCGAAACTATAACATATAAGTCCAAATAGTAATCCACTTAATGTGGCAATAAGTAATCGTTTCATAATGTTTTGATTTATCGTAAAAATAGTAATTTTATTAATTATTAGAAATTGATTGAATCAAATAAAATTGAACTATGAATATTTATCTAAAAAGGTTACTTGTTGCTGTGCTTCTAATATTATTAACAGGTGTTGCTACTTATGCTAATTCTGATGAACTAAAAATTGGGTTTCAAATAAAACCACCATTTATTATAAAGGGTAATAATCACTATTTTGGTGTATCCATGGATCTCTGGAAAAGCATTGCAGACTCACTTCATACAAAATACACTCTAGTAGAATATGAACTACCTGAATTACTGGAAGCAATCCAAAATGGAGATATTGATATGGCTATTTCTCCTCTAACAGTAACCTCGTCAAGGATAAATCAGTTTGGATTTTCTCAGCCATACTATATTACCAACCTGGCTTATGCAACAAGAGCTGAAAAAGATTCTGGGTTTGTAACATTGATTTCCAATATCTTTTCAATAGGTTTTTTAAAATCTCTGGCTCCTCTATTGTTCATTATATCAGTTTTTGGGTTAATTCTATGGTCGCTTGAGCGTAAGAAAAATTCAGATCAGTTTAGAGATGGTGTTCACGGAGTTGGCGATGGTATATGGTGGTCTGCTGTAACAATGTCAACTGTGGGTTACGGCGACAAAGCTCCTGTAACCCCATTTGGAAGAATTGTTGGAATTATATGGATGTTTACAGCAGTTATAATGATTTCAGGGTTAACAGCTAGTATATCATCAAGTTTAACTGTTCATAAATTAAAAACAGAAATTAGTAGTTTTGATGATCTTAGAAAATCAAAGATAGGTTGTATTCCCGGCTCAGGGACATCTGATTTACTAGATCGTTTTAGAATAGGCTATCTTGATTATAACAATGTAGAGGATGGACTTGTTGCCGTTGAAAATAAAGAGATTGAAGCATTTGTATATGATGATGCAATACTGAACTATTATGTACAAAAAGGTCGATTTCATGAAACCATACAAGTAATACCCAGTTCATATTCAAAAGAGTATTTTAGCTTTGCATCATCCAAGTATGAACTTATTGAGCAGGTTAATAAAGCTTTGCTTGGTATTATTGAGAGCGACGAGTGGGAGTTAATACTAAAAAAGTATAATATTGAATATCGAAAATAAGACTAGCTTGCTATGAATCAAAGAAAGAAAAATGCAGAGACTATTTATTTGATTATGGCAGGGTTATTTATTACATCTTTGGTAACCAGTAATTTAATATTTCAAAAATTTTTTAGTTGGAATCCTTTTGGTTTGTTTGAATTTGAGTTGTCAGTAGGAATAATTGCCTATCCAATTACTTTTCTAATTACTGATATAATATCAGAATTATACGGAAGAAAGAGGGCAAACAAAGTTGTTGTTGCCGGTATATTCGCAAGCTTTTTTGCCCTATTAATAATTATTGTTTCAACTGAGGCCCCGGCAACAACCTGGTCACCAATTAGTGATGTTGTTTTTAAGAAAGTTTTTGGGTTTACTTATATAGCTGTTGGAGCCTCACTTGCAGCATATTTACTTGCGCAATTTATGGATGTGCAGATGTTTCATTTTTGGAAGAGGAAAACAAAGGGAAAACACCTTTGGTTAAGAAATAATTTTTCGACATTTAGCTCCCAGTTAATCGATACAGCTTCCATACTTTTTTTACTATGTAGTTTTGGAGTAATAAAATGGGAATTGTTCGGTATGCTTCTGTTAAGCGGTTACCTCTTCAAGGTTCTATTTGCGTTTTTCGATACCCCCATAATTTATCTTTTGGTTTATTTGGCCCGTAAGTATTTTCAAATAGAAGGCCAAGGAAAGGAACTGGAATTAGATAATGTCTAAAACAAGACATTTGTTACCGGATACCACATTGCAGCTATTAGTAATGCTGTTAGGAAAGGTCGATTTAGATTTGCCCAATGATAATTATGATGAACTATTGCTTGATATCCATGATTAATTGCCGAAAAGAACATAAAGAATAAAAATGTTAACATAATTGTTAATTCAGCATGAGTTCCCCAATTTGCAAAATAAACTACCAAAGACAATACCGCATATGAAAGCAGAGCTATTCTTGATTGATATGCATAATTTCCATCATTCTTAAATCCTTTTTCTGCTGCAGCTTGTTTACCAAAGAATAACCCTTCTATTGCAGATGTACCTGCGATCGACACTATTATCCATGGTGTTAATATATGTAGTACTGATTCGGCAGGAGTAGAGCTCTCCATTCCAATATAATACGACCAATAAATTCCGAAACTTGCTCCTGCAATTCTAATTGCTTCAATTATCTTTATAATCATTTTGTTTTATTGTTGGTCTTTAGTAATTGGTCTTTAGTCTTTAGTAATTGGTCTTTAGTTATTTGGCGTTACCAAAAAGCCAATTGCTAAAAGCCAATAACAATACCAATAACAAATATAACAAATTACGTTTATCTAATAACTCTTCATTCATTTTCATAATTTTGCACTATGGAATTATTTTATCGACAATATGGAGAAAGTGGCAATCAGCCGATAATCATTCTTCATGGGTTATTTGGAATATCTGATAATTGGGTAAGCTATGCCCGGAGGATAGCCATGGAGGGTTTTGAGGTTTTTGTTGTTGATCAACGAAACCATGGGCAATCACCTCAAAGTGATAATTTCAATTATTTGGCATTAACTGACGATCTTTTTGATTTTATTGATGAGCATGAAATAGACGATCCAATAATCATAGGGCATTCGATGGGGGGTAAGGTAGCAATGCGCTTTGCATTGGAAAATCCGCACCTGGTAAAGAAACTTGTTGTTGTTGATATAACCTTAAAAGCCTATGGACCACGTGATCATCATCGAAAAATAATTGAAGCAATGAAATCTGTGGATTTTGGGATAACTAAGTCCAGATCTGAAGTTGAAGAACAGTTGATAAAAAACATTCCTGAAATCCGAATCAGGCAATTTATAATGAAAAATCTTCATCGAAAAAGTAAGAATGAATTTGAATGGAGAATTTATCTTAACGGACTAGAAAACAGCCTGGATCAAATGTTTGATGCCATTGATACAATTACAAAGTTTGAAAAGCCAACATTATTTATAAAAGGGGGGGCATCGGATTATATATTACTTGAAGATTTTCCTCAAATACGCTATAATTTTCCTAATGCTGAAATAATCACCATCGAAGAAGCTAGCCACTGGGTTCATGTGGAAGCAATGGAGAGATTTTATCAGTTGACAATGGGGTTTGCTATTGGAAAGCCTTCGTGGTATGAGGGTTAACACCTAATAACACTTTAGTAAGAGAAAAATCTTTTATATACAGGTAAGTTTTCAGTAAGTATGCTAATTGATAGCAGTAAAACCAACAATGGTGTTTATAACACGATTTTTTATTTCTATGGGAGTTGGATTTAATTCAGCGGAAGTAAATTCTCCGTTTTTAACATCAATGCGTTCAAAAACCATTAGATATAGTTCGTAAATTATCTCCAGACTTAGCTGACTTTGATGATCAAGAAATGGTTTTATTTCTTCTTTCATTTGGATGGTTTTTAATCTGTATTCATCAGCCAACTTATAGAGCTCATTAATCAAGTCACGAAATCCAAAATTTATGGGATCTCCTTTTGCCATTTCAAGTAATTTTTTCCTATCTAATCCATTTTTTTTAATAATATCATCTGGAAAATAATTAAGGTTATTTAGGTGGTCTTCTTGGAAATCACGGATAATATGAACCAGATAGCTAAATATTGCACAAGGCGTTGCTGCTTTTTTTACATCGAAGGCAGGTGGCAAATATTGACCATTTTCTTTTGTAAGACCGCATAAATGAACGAAAATGGAAGCCGGTGCAATTGATGCACCTGTTGCATAATCCAGAAACGACTCCAAGGTGGGAAAACCATCATAGTAGATATCGTAAATCATGGATTTGGCGAATGCTTCAAGAGGCCAATATGGAATATGGAATTCTTTCATTTTATCTACCAGATCGTTTTGGCTTGGATTTACCTGAGAAGCAGAAAGGATGTCGGTAATCCAGTTGTTGACGGAGCTCTCAAAGTCACCTTTCTGATCTGGGCTTATTGTTTGGTGAATGGTTTTATGATCATCAATTAAATCATCGATAGATCTCATAAATTTATAACATAATTTTGCTGCACCAAATCTTTCCTTATCCCAAAAATTAGCTGCAATTAGTATATTTGGGTGACTCGTAATATTAACAAAATCAATAGAATGAAGTACGTTTAGATAGTAATCGGTTTGAGAAATTATATTTGATGACATATTATTCTTTATTCAAATTCAAGTACTCCTTTAGTATTCGTTCGGTTGTTAATTTGGCAGATAATAGAACCAATGGAACTCCGTTTCCGGGATGTGTACTTCCACCTGCAAAATACAAATTTTTAATCTTTCTGTGTTTGTTGTGAGGTCGAAAATAGCCCATTTGAAATATTGAGTGTCTTAAACTACCAAAAACAGATCCCTTGGCAACATTATATGTTCTCTCCCATTTCTTAGGCATATAGCAAAATTCAAATTTAATGTGGTCCTCTATGTTCTCAATACCAGATTTTTGTAATCGGCGAATAACACCAGATCTGGCTATCTGATTTATTCTGTTCCAGTCTTGGCTATAATTTGTATCAACATGGGCAACCGGCACTATTACTGAAAGTGTATCATGATTTTTGGGTGCAGCTGATGGATCAGTACGTACCGGGGAATGTATATAAAAGCTGGGGTTGTCTGACAACGATTTATCTTTAAATATTCTATTCAACCCATTTTCATAGGGGTCGCTAAGGAATACACTATGGTGTTCTAATTGAGGAAATACCTTGTCGAGCCCCCAATGAAAAACTATTGCTGAATATGCGTACTTTTTACCATTTAGGCTCTTTGTCTTCTTTTTATCTATCAAAAGTTTATTGTAGACATAAGGCAAATCAACGTTTGCTATAACAAGGTCAGCATTTATTAGTGTTTCATCTTCCAATAGTATCCCAACTGCCTTGGTTCCGTTCGTAATAATTTTTTTAACAGGCTTTCCGTAATTATATTTGACGCCAGATTTGGTGCCCGTTTCAAGAAGTTGTTGTACAATCCTGTGCATTCCTCCCTTTGGAAATAAGGCACCTTCCTTTATCTCAGCTCCGGGTAACATTGCAAAAAAGGCAGGAGAATTAAAAGGATTTTGTCCTACGTAGATATTCTGAAATGTGAAGGCCATTTGTAGATGCTCATCTTTAAAAAAACGACGAATATAAGTTGTGTGTTTTTTCCATGATTTAAGTTTTAGCAGCAGCAAAAGGCTTTTAAAGTTCACAAATTGGAATAGATTGTAGTAATTCTTAATCAGCAAATCTTTCATCGCAAGATTAAAAAAAGTATACCCTTCTTTAATGTATTTCTGGTATTTTTTAAAACTACCAGGCTCGATAACCTCTAGCTGGGTCTTCATGGCTTCTTCGTTACGAGTAAACCGGAATTCCAAGCCATTATCAAAAAATAGTTTGTAAATGGGGTCGAGAGATGTTGTTTGTAGTTCCCTGTCAAGACTTATTCCAAGTTCTGAAAAAACTTTCCTGTATAGTGAAGGCATTAATAAAATTGTTGCTCCCAAATCAAATCTGTGACCCTCTCTGATTATTTGTCCACATCTTCCCCCAGGGCTATTATTTTTTTCATACACTTCAACATCGAATCCTTTTTGGGCCAATAATGCAGCGGCAGCTATTCCCCCAATCCCTGCCCCAATAATTACAACTTTTTTCTGTGCAATCATAAGTTATTTTCCTAGATTATTGAACGGTGAAATTACAAAGTTAGTACACAAATAATGATGTGCTCTAAAATAAGGTTGATACTGTGTTCAATTTTATCAGAACTTAAATAGTTATCTAACTTAATTCTTCCAAATGCTTTTTATAGATTCTATTCGAAACCCCAATACTAAATTCATAAAGTGCGATTAATGGAAATACAACTAGTATTTGACTAAACATATCAGGGGGCGTAATTATCGCAGAAACTATTAGCATTATTACATACATATACTTTCTATTGCGTTTCATAAAAGCTGGAGTAAGCACCCCAATTTTTGTGAGGAAATATACAAGTATTGGAAGTTCAAAAACTATTCCAACAGCAAATGTTACAGATACTACCGTACTTATATATGAGGAAAGTGATATTTGGTTGTAAACAGTTTCGCTTACATGATATGTCCCTAAGAAATTAACCGTTAGAGGGACAATAAGAAAATAACTAAATAAAATTCCTGTTAAAAATAATACAGAACTTATAAAAACTCCACCACTTGAATATTTCTTTTCTGTATCCTTCATGGCAGGCTTAACAAAGCGCCAAATTTCCCAAAGAACGTATGGAAATGCCAGTATAAAGCCGGCAACAATTGAAATATACATATGAGTTAAAAACTGTCCCGACATTTTAATGTTGATAATTTGCAGATTCATATCCTTAATACAAAGGGCGTTTATCGCAAGCCATTCTCCAAGTCTGCAAAGAGCTCTATTTGTAAAAAAATCAGAAGTGCTGGGTGCAAGAATAATATAGTCGAAAATAATTTCACGGTTAATAAATGCAACTATTGCAAGTAGTACAACAGCAATTAACGATCGCATAATATGCCATCTTAATTCATCAAGGTGATCCCAAAAAGTCATTACCTTTTCCTCCTTGGGTTTATTTCTTTTATTTGTTACTTCTTCCATATTTATTAATGTCCAAAAATAGAAAAACCTCTCCATAATGAAGAGGTTTTTATTGAATCAGTTATTGCATTGGTCAGTTAAATTATAAACACGGTTGTATTAAGTTGAAATTTAGGTAAATACGATTTGTGTTCCTAGTCCGTCGCACATTTCATAAAGATCGCCTACGGTAATTACATCACTAACTTCCTCGTGTAGATCCTCTTTTGTAAGTTTAAACATATCCATTGCAAGTTTACATGCATATATTTCACCTCCACCCGCTGTAATTAGTTCCAGAAATTCATCAACTGGCGGAATGTCGAGTGCATCCATTTGCTTACGCATCATTGCTGATACACCAGCCTCAACACCGGGTAATCCGCCCAACATGGTTGGGAATGGTAGTCCACCAGGCATTCGCATTCCGGGATTTCCAGTAGTTGCTGTATGCAGCTTGTTCATGGTTTTTTTTGTAATAGCATCAAGCCCGAAAAATGTAAAAAATAGCTTTGTTTCAATACCTTCCATAACTGCACCATTTCCCATTACTAAGGCTGCATAAACATCTTCAATACTTGCCTTTGAGCAAATCAACAATATCTTCTTCAAGGGAATTTTTTCTTCTTTGTCCATGATAATATATTTTAAATACAGGATGTTGGCTTAGGAACACCTGAAATTTTTGTTACTTTTTTTAGCGGAGCACCAGGAAACAACGCATAAAATTCTTTTGCATTTACAACACCTGATTTACCAATGCCTCTGATTGTTAAGCCCTCACCGGCAGATATTTTACCTCTCACGAAATCAATTACCTCAAAGTGTTTATCTGTTAGCTCAACGCCTTCTTCTTTGGCTATTTCTGAGGCAATCTCTTTTGTCCATTGTGAGGCATCTTCCATGTAACCTTCATCGTTCACATTGACTTCAACTCCTGCAATTGTTTTTATCGACATAACTTATTTTTTAGTGGTTATTAAAAATTTAATTTTGCTTGATTGTGGTTGCTTTTGATATATTTTTTAGGAAAGTGATCATAAAACCTATTCCTTTTTTCATTTCCTTTGAATTCATTGCCATCATTGCTTTAAACAATGAGTATTCCTGAACATTTTCAACATCAATGCTCTTATATACAATAAGTGCACTATTTATTGCTTTAAGCATATCGGGCTGGGTGAGGCTTTTTACGGTTTCCAGTATTGTTACAATATTGTCCGCCAACAACTTTATGTCGTCAGTTGAGAAATGTGTAACTATATTATCTAATATTTTTGTTGATTCGCTAATAAAATCAAAGTATCCTTTTTGTTCAATATCATGCATTAAGTGCATACCATCAAGTCCTACTTGTTGAACAATTGGCGTGAGGTCGGCAAGTAAATCTTTACCGCTTTCAAGCATTTCAAAAAGCTCGGTTAAGGTGTCAACATTTCTAACTAGTTTAAGAATTAGCATTTTTACTGCTTCACCATCAACCTCTACTCCAGCATTATCCAACTCTGTTACCGTTGAAGCAAACATATCCTTGCCAATAATAGATAAGTCAGCAGTTAAATCTTCAATGGATTTGCGAGTTTCCCTTTGGGCAACAATTTCTTCGAGAACTATATCAAGTTTACGGTTTATATCGTTTATCTGCCCTTGTATATTACTATTATCCATAATTATATATTTAAGATATTAATAGTTTGAGCATCAAAGTTTTTTACCAGCCATTTGCATTTCAGATTCTATCGGCATGTCCTTGCCTTTTAGAAGTATATGCCAATAAATCCATCTAAAAAGTAATTTCCCATAATGATTAGTACGGGTAACTTTTAGCAAACCAAATGGACCCAAGCCAGGGAATGGAAATGATCCTGGCAATGGCTCAGTATCATAATTAAAATCGATCAGAGTTCCTTTACCATAACCTGTTTCGATATAGCAATTTGCATGGCCGTCAAATGTTGCTGTTAATTCGCGACCCTCAATTGCACACATTAGGTTTTCTTCAACTATTTCGGCAGCAAAGTGAGCTACTGAGCCAGCTTTGGAAGTTGGTATATTGGCTGCATCACCGATAACAAAAATATTATCATGATCAACTTGGCGAAGTGTATGTTTATCGGTTTTAACAAAATTCATATCATCGCCCAACCCACTTGTTTCAATGAAATCGGCACCCAGATTAGTCGGGATAGTAACTAGACAATCAAATGGAATTTCCTGTCCACCAAAATCGATAATCTTTTTATTGTCATTATCGACTTCCATGATATTAAAATCAGGAATAATATTAATGTTTTTTTGTTCCAATAACTCACCAAGCATTTTGGTAGCTCTTGGTTTTGTAAATGCTCCGGGTAATGGTGTAACATAAGTAATATCAACCTTGTCACGCATTCCCCTTTCAGTGAAAAATGCATCTGCAAAAAACACAAACTCAAGTGGTGCTACTGGACATTTAAAAGGAAGTTCGGTGATGTTCACAACTAGTTTACCACCTTTCCATGTTTTAAAATACTCAGCCAGAGCAACAGCTCCATCTATTGTATAGAAATCAAAAATATCTTTATACCATAAACTACCCAATAACCCATCAGTTTCTTCTGGAGCAGTACGTGTACCAGTGGCAATAAGTAAATAATCATACTTGAGAGCAACTCCATCTCCAAGTATAACTCTGTTATCTTTTGGTTCTATTTTGCTTATTTCAGAAAAAATTACATTTACACCAACGGGGAAAAAATCATTCTTTGGTTTAATTACATCATTCTTACTATATATTCCAAAAGGTATAAATAAAAACCCAGGTTGATAGTAATGTGTTTTAAATTGATCAACAATTGTTATGTCCCATTCGTTTCGTGATAATGTCTTTCGCATTTTATTAGCCATCATGGTACCAGCCGTACCTGCGCCAAGAATTAGTAGTTTTTTCATTAAAGTTATATTATTGTTACATTTAACGTTTAATTTCAATATCTTTGAGGAGGCAAAGTTATATCTATAAACCTAGATATATAGATCTTGCGTTATGACATATGTCATGAAAAAGGGATAAAACCATAATTTAGAATGAAAACAAGTAAGGAGATTGAATCATGTAATAATTGTATTTATAGGAAGCTATTATTTGAATCTCTTAATGAGGAAGAATATAGACTTGTTAATAATTCAAGAACCGAATATATTTACAAACGGGGTGAAATAATTAGGCAGGAAGGAGAACCAATCGATTCGTTTTTATACTTAAGAAGTGGTTTGATTAAGTTGTATAAGACTAATAAAAGTGGTAAGGATCATATTCTTAGTATTAATAAACCAGGTGACTTCATAAGCTTACTTAGTATTTTTTCAAACTCTGTATATAAGTACTCTATTACTGCCATTGAAGAAACAAAAGTGTGCGAAGTTGGGCTTTCTGCATTACAAAAAGTCATTGTTTCCAATAGCGCATTTGCCTTAAGAGTATTGAATAAGATGAGTCGGGTTTCGGATGATATAATTGAAAGTCAGTTCGAAATTAGACAAAGGCAGGTTAAAGGTAGGATTGCATATTTCATTTTATTTTTGGCTGACAGGATATATCGCAAACGTGAATTCCGTCTTCCCATTACCCGGCGAGAAATAGGTGAATTAATATCCATGACAACGGAAAATACAATCCGTACTTTATCAGAATTTAGAAAAGATGGAATAATTTCAATGGACGGCAAGATAATTACTATTTTAGATTATGATAGAATGCAAAGTATCTCTAAAACAGGTTAACTACCAACTATTAAAAATCTAATTAATAATTATAAAAAAAGAGACTGCCCTTTATGGACAGCCTCATTACATTTTGTAAACTCGCTTATATTAACATCCTCCTTCAACAACAGTTGTTTTTTTACGTCTTTGAACTTTTAAAGTTTGTTTGTTTGATTCATTTTCATCTTCAACGATTCTAGCGTTTTCAGCTATATCAGCATAGTCAAAATCGGCAGTTCCAAGCAAATAACCATCATCAGCATATGAATCACCAAGATTGTCTTTCCACAGTGCATAGTATTGATAACCGCCCATCAAGGCCTTTACGTTACTGAACCCAAGTTGCCTAAATACCATCCAGGGGCCATTGGCTTGCAATTGTGTATCACCATATATAAGAACACAAATTCCACCCTTCTGTAGTTTTTTTAATCGTTTGATATTATCTTTATTAAGGAGTTCAACAGCACTAATGTTTTCAGCTCCGGGTATATGTCCACGACTATAATCAAATGTATTTCTAATGTCAATTAATACAACAGTATCAACTGATCCAACAATTACATCTTCAAGTTCATAGGGAAAAACAAATCCATCTTCCCAGACTACTAATTCAACAATTTCTTCGGGTGTGAGTTCGTATTTCAATCTTGGGTTAGATATTGTTAATAACCCTACAACTATCACTACAACAAAAATGGTTAGTGTGATTATTGTTTTTTTTGGATTAAGCTCGTGTATATGCATGATTAATTTATTGTTATTTGAATATTAGCATCCGCCTTCAGCAACATTTTCTTTCTTTCTACGTTTAATATTTACACTTTTCTTAATGTCAGAATCTATTGATATTTCAGCTCCAGTAAAATATGAACTGGCACCTTTTCTAAAATCATATAGTTCAAATTCAGTAATTGGAGCAGTTTCTGGTGGAGCTTCTGGTTGAATTATTGTTCTTATCCAGCAATTTAAACCTCCTTTCATGACATAAACATTTTTGTAACCCATTCTTTTGGCGATAACCCAGGCTTGATCAGCTTTTATATCATCATCAGAAAAGAAAATTGTATTTATATCATCGATATCCAATATGTCACTTGCATCAGCTGTAATGATACTGTCAATGGGAATGTTGTAAGCCTTCGGTAGTGTAAACGCCTCAAAGTCATAATCTAAACGCACATCTACCAGTTGAAACAATGGATCTTTCTCGATTATCATTTTCGCTACCTGATCAGTAGAAATATATCTTGTTGGTTGTGCAATGTCCCACATTAGGTTCTCAGGACTTTCTTCAACATAATTATTTTTTTCAGGAAGAAAAAGTAGACCTCCGGAAAGAACAACTAATATTCCAAACAATATTATATAGTTTTTATTCATAACTACTCAAATTTATAAGGTGTGATGGTTTTTCTAACTTTCTTCTCAATTAACCAAGTAAGGTAAAATGCAACTATTGCAATAACTACCATTATAAAGGTAAATAGCCTGTTCGAAATGCCAAGCATTTCACCAATGGTGATATTTCCTAGATTATCGCTATAATAAAAACCTTCAATCAGTGGAAATACTTCAGAGAAAATAAAAATTCCAATAAATAACCCGATCGTAAATACTATTGCATCAAGTTTACCTATCGCAATAGCAGTGTAACTTGTTCCTGGGCAAAATCCACCTAAAATAAATCCAACACCCATTATAACAGCACCAACTATCATAGGGCTAAGGTATGTTGGTAATATATATATCAAATTTAGGTCAATCCAACCCATGTAATCAAAATATTCCAAACCAATCATTGATACAATAACCGCTGTAAAAAATACTCTAAGTACAACAAAATTATAGCCGTAGAATGAGCCTGTGATGTTTCTTGATGAAGAAAACCCAGATGCTTCCAGAATAAATCCAAATGCAATACCAATAAGCAAGGCAATGATGAAATCCCATCCACTTGCTATTTGTCCTAAAGGAATTAAAGGTCCCATAATAGTAATATTTATTAAATCCATAATTTTCTTAAAAAATAGGCCATGATATAGCCTGTGCCAAATAAGAATAACATAACCAGAAGTCCTCCAAACGAAGAGGATGCTGTCCCACTCAATGCTGCACCACTTGAACATCCACGGCCAAGTTGGCTGCCAAATCCAAATAGTATTCCACCAATGGCAGCGGCTATCAGTCTTGTTTTTTTCGTGATTTTTGGAGAATGCTCAACTCTAAGTTTTTTTATTCTTCCAAAAAGTGCTCCAGAGAGTAATCCTCCTACGAGTACTCCAATAGACTCAAATACGAGCCAATTCGACATCGGTGAATGTTCAGAGGAAATAAACTTGCTGTAAAAAGTATGTGATTCGGTATGTTTTGGAGCAACTTTATCAACTGTAGTTACAACGGCACTCTTTATTGCACCACTGGCTCCCAATCCTCTTCCTGTAATATAAAAGGTAAGTAAAATTAAAATGCCTAACAAAACTCCTCCAAAGTATGGGTTTATATACTTTGGAATCTGTTTTTCTTTAGTTGTTGAATCCATTTTATAGTTAGTTTTATTATTATCAATATAAGAATCTTGTTATTTGTCCGGCTTCAACCATTATAAATCTGAAAATTAGTCCACCTATCAGAACTAAAATAGAAGGAATCCATATAGGAATTTTAAATCCAATAAGTTCAAGAATTTCAAGTATTACAGGTATAATAAGTCCGAGTATTACAACAAATCCCCAAAATGCGGTTGTGAATTCACCACCAAGAAATAATTCCGCAGCTTCAATTTTTACTGCTGATCCTGCAAGGAAACCCATAAACAAATGGATGATTAAGAATAGTTCAACTCCGATTAAAACGATGTCTATTTTTGTAAGCACGGTACGTTCAAAATGGCTCTTCGACATCCAAATAATTGCTGCTAAACCTGTTGATAGACCTGACACAAGAAATAATGGCCCAAGTATACTTGTGTTCCATAGTGGTCTTGCATTAAATGCAGATAAAAGGATTCCGGTATAAACTCCGAGTACTATAGCCAATGCCATCATCGCCCAGGCTAAAGGTTTCCGGGTTTTGATAACCAGATCTTCAATTGTATCCAATATACCCAACTTCCACTTCCAACCGGGAATTAGTTCTTTGATATAGGATGCAGCCCAGACCATAGATAATGGAGTAATAAACATTAAAGTCCATGCACCCCACGACATTGGTGATTCGATACGAATGGTTGTGTATAACCTCCAAAAAAACAATTGATGTTTTAGATCGAGGAAAAGGGCAAATAAACCCAATACTAAGGCTACTGGAACTAAAAATGTGCTCCATTTCACAGTTGTTGGCATTTCCTTTTCTTTACCAAGTACTGTAAATAGTCCTGCAAAAAACATAATTCCTGCAGAGATCCCTCCAAGGTAAAGGTAAACAGGGATTTCCCAATGCCATATATTTAAAAATGGGTCTATATTTGGAATATTACGTCCGCTTACGAATAATTCTTCTTTCATGTGTTTATAATTTATTTTTTATTGGTCACATGGAACTCTCGATGAAAAATTTAATCATTCCCTTGTGTGAATTAATAATTAAATTTATTCATGTTCGTTTCATCTCTTTGTTATTGATTAAGTAAGAAAAAATAATTGAGGTTTAGTGCCTGCTTCGGGTGCTAAAACTTTCCATGTTCTATTTTTAAGAGCAAGTGAAACATCACTATATGGATCTTCCAGATCGCCGAAATGCAAACATGTGGTAGGGCAAACTTCTACACAGGCAGTATTTTGTCCTTTTTCAAGGCGGTGTTGGCAGAAAGTACATTTATCTACATAACCTTCAGGATGTGAGTACCTAGCATCATATGGGCATGATTCAATACATGCTCCACAACCAATACATTCATTGTGAGTTACCATAATGATTCCACCCTTAACAATATGACTTGCCCCTGTTGGGCAACATCTTACACAAGGTGAGTTTTCGCAGTGGTTGCATCTTTCCGAACGTAATTCTATTTCCACGTTAGGATAACTTCCGTTTACATTCTCTACTACCCAATCACGGCAGTATCCGTTTGGGACGTTATTTTCTGTTTGACAGGCAACTACGCAGTCACCACATCCAACACATTTAGCTGTGTCAATGGCCATTCCGTATCTCATACGTCATCCTCCTTTCCTGGGTCAGTTGTTAAAAATGTAACAAAATTTCCTCTCATTCCTGAACCACCCATCATGGGGTCAGTCATAATATTTGTAATTAGTTTAGAATCGCTTGCACCACGTCCATAGGTTCGGGTTAGCTTTTTATTTTTATGTCCAAAACCATGAACCATGTAAACTGAATCCCATCTTATTCGTTCTGTAATACGCACCTTGATTGGAAATGTCGAAACAACACCATCTTGGTTTTGAAGCCACACTTCTTGATCTTTTTTAAGGTCCCATAACTCGGCAACTTTGGGATTTACCCATACTGTGTTCTCATTCATCAGATCATACAAATTCGGATTATTGGATGTACGGGAAAAAGTATGCATAGGTGCTCTTCCGTATATTAACCTATAAAAACCTTCTTCTGGTTCTGGATGTTTTGTGAATTTTGGTAGTGGGTCAAATCCATGGTCTTCAAATTCAGTGGAGTATAATTCAATTTTACCGGTGTTGGTGTTGAATGTGTAATCTTCCCCATCAGCTAGATATAGTGGTCCTGATTGCCTATCGAATATCTTAACACCTATTTTCTGCATTTCCTCAAGTGAAGTGCCTAATTTTTTCAATTGCCAATCAAGAACTTCTTCATAATCATCATAATCAAAATATGCTGCTAACCCAAGACGTTCACCAAGTTGCTTTGCAATCCACCAAGATGGTTTAGTTTCATATTTTGGTTTTACTGCTGGCATTCGAAGTGCAATATTTGGCTCCCGGTGTGGTGCTGACCTTATTGTATCATATCTTTCAAGATAGGTGCATTCTGGAAGTATAACATCAGCATAAGCTGTAATATCCATTGGCATTGTGTCTACAACAGCTATAAACTCTACCGATTGAGCTGCTGTTTGGAAAAGCTCTTTGTCGGGAATAGTTAATGGCAAGTTTGTGCCTGCAACCAACCATGCTTTTATTTGATGTTTGTAATCAAATTCAGGAATTGATGCCTTTAACAACTCAGTTGTTATTCCCATTGCCGATAAAGGGTATTTTCCATCAAGGTTATCTTTCCAACTCCAATGTGCGTGTGGATATTCTGGATGTGGATACTTGGGGACCTTTAATGCTTCTTTAAAATAAAATCCACCTCTTTTACCCCATGACCCAAGCAAGGCATTAAGAATGGCAATTGCCCTTTCGCGCTGACTATCATCGCCATACCAAACAACATGTCGCCCTGGATGTACGATAACAGAAGGTGATGCATTGGCCATTTCACGAGCAGTTTTTCTTATTACATCAGGTTGTATAGTTGTTATACCATATGCCCATTCCGGGGTCATATTTTTAACATGGGCTTTTAGTTGATCAAAACCCATTGCATATTGCTCAATGTATTTTTTATCATAAATATCTTCATAAATAAGAACATGAATCCATGAGAGGAGCAATGCTAAATCGGTCGCAGGTTTTATGGGTAACCAGTATTTTGATTTACTTGCTATAGTGCTAAGACGTGGATCAACGGTAATAATGGTAGCACCACGGTCGATAACAGTTGATACTTCCTGAACCTGTCCGTTGTGCATATTTTCACCAAGGTGTGATCCGATTAACACTAAACAATCAGTATCTCTAATATCAGTTGGTTCGGGTGAACCAATCCAGCTTCCATAAGTTGCAGAAAAGCCAACTTCACGAGGCCCTCTGCACTGTGCCCATGCAGGCTCACCTTCGTTTTCCGAACCATATGCATGAAGTAAATGTTTGAAATGAGCACCAGGTGCTCCATGATTAAATAGTGCAAATGACTCAGGTCCATAATTATCAGCAACACCTTTCATTTTCGAAGCAACCAAGTCAAGTGCTTCACTCCAGGACGCTTTTCTAAAACCTTGTTTTCCATTTACAGTTTCCCGGATGAGAGGTGTTTTTAATCTGTCATTATCTGTGTACATTCCAACACCACCAGTTCCTCTCGGACATAAACGGCCACTACAATGAGGATCTTCTTTGTTCCCTATTATCTTTCTAATATTATTGTTTTTGTCAACATACGTCCATCCAGCACATTTCCAAAAACACACTTCACAATATGTAGGAAAAGAAGTCATCTCCTCATCACTTACTGGATTCTGTGAATTTGATGCCTGAGCCGTATTAACCCCGTTCCAGTTTAAGGCGCTAAGCCCTATTGCCGCTGCGCCTGCACCAGCTGCTGAAACTTTAATAAAATCCCTTCTTGTTTTCATCAGACCTTATTTATTATGCATAAAATGCTATTAAATCTATATATATGATTATTTACATATAATGGATGCAAAAATATATCCAAATATATTAAAAAGCTACTCTTTGTTCAGTCATGTTAGGAGGGCCTAATGGACTGAAAAACAAGATAGTAAAAATATGGTGTAAAATGTGATATATATCATACCAGAGCAAATCGGCTGATATACAGGTGTATATACA
>JAERTF010000061.1 GCA_016845105.1 Bacteroidota bacterium
CCTTATCTCGCTCTGATTTAAAATGATTTCTACAAGATTCTTCGCTATCAAAATGTGCTGTAAAGCTAAATATATTCATCATCTCTATTTTCCTCAAAGATAAGTATTTATATTGAATTATTAGTGTTTACGGACATACAATAATAAAACTAAAAAATGCGATTAAGCATTGGTTACTTTTAATAATATGCATAGTACCAGTTGTACTTTATACTCAGGATATTCTCACAATTAATGGTTTTATTATTGACCAGCCTACAAAACAACCCATTGAAGGCGTTAACATTAAAATTAAGGGTACATACACAGGTACTGTAACAAACTCACAAGGTGAATTTGAATTAAATGTTTCCAAACTACCAATTGTGTTATTGATATCTCATGTAACCTATTATGGAAAGCAAAAGATCGTTACAAATAGTCATGCAGGTTTATTAAATATTAAGCTAACACCAAGAATGATAAATTTGGACGAAACCGAAATTATTTCTGAAAAATATAAAGTATTCAAAGGAAAACATCAAGAAGTGGTTGACTATGAATGTATGGATACAAACCTGTTAATTTTAAGTTACAATTTTAAAAAGAACCATCACGAACTCATATTAACGGATGAACATTTCGATACTATTAGTATTGAAGATATCTCTCATCTTAAAAAACCAAAGCAATTATTTCAAGATTGTACCGGGACTTGCCATTTGCTTACCAGGGATTCGGCCTATCAAATTTATTTTGATAAAAGTTCAGTTCAATTAATTTACCCAATTAATGTACAGAAGTTATATAATCTATTGGGAAATTGTTTGTTTGAAACAGATACGCATTTTGCATTTGAAGAAGGCTCAAAAAATAATTCAAAAGATCTATATGCTTCCAGAGATTTGTCGTCCTTACCCAACCTAAACTCAGGAGACGAAAAGTGGAGCCATGTTTTTTTTCTTATGGATAAAAACACCAAAGAGAAAGTACTACTAGATAAAGTATTTGAATGGGAAAAAAAGAGAGATGCTATCCAACATGCATCGTTTGAACTTCCTAATTCACACAGGTCTTTTGGAGAAATGCTTAGGTTCGCCGAAATGGTTTTCTTTAAACCAGCCTTTCAGTGTGTTAAACTTATAAACGACACCATTTACTATTTTAATCATCTTAAATCTCAAATAGATATTTATTCATCGAATTTAATACTCCTAAACACCATCGATGTTGATTATCACAATCAAGATAACTGGAAGCCTGTAATTATCACTGATATTGTTAAAAACAAAGCATATACAATTACCACCACAGGAGTAAAATATTCACTTCAGGAGATTAATTTACATGATGGCTCTACAGAAGGAGTTACTAGGATCGACAAGTTGTTTCCAGAAAAATTAATTGTTAACAATGGGTACATATATTTTTTGTACAATGATTTAGGTAATGTATGGCAGAAACGAAGGCTGTTTCAGGGCGAGTTAATCGAATAATTTCAAATATATTTCCAACTTATCATTTTACTTTTAACTTATTTCATCGTATCAATTACAGATAACAAATTTTGTCAATGTCGGATGAAGAGATAGCGCATATTAATAAAGCCAGAAATGGAGATAGAGGTTCTTTTGCTTTCCTGGTGAAGAAATACCAGCATATGGCATACAACCTTGCATTTAGAATTGTATGTGATGAAGATGATACGAAAGATATTGTACAGGATAGCTTTATCAAGATATGGAAGAATATGAAAAGATACAACCCGAAGGTTAAATTTTCAACATGGATATATACCATCGTTACCAATACTGCGATTGATTTTCTAAGATCTACGAAGAAAAGAGTAATGACAAGGATTGATAATATGGAAGAGAGTTTAACTGGTAATAACATGGAAAGTGAGTTGGATAACAGGGAATTGGGTGATCTTATAAAAATGGCATCCAATGGTCTTACAACTAAACAAAGGCTTGTATTTATATTGCGTGATTTGCAGGGTTTAAAATCCGAAGAGGTTAGCGAAATTTTGAAACTCTCAGCAACTTCAATAAAAAGCAACTTATATCATACACGTAATAATATCAGAGAAAAAATTCAACATCTAATTGGTTAAGAGTGGATAAACAAATGAGAACCGGAAATACAAAATTGGACAAGGTAATTGCAAAAATGTCCCAAGAACCATTATTGATTGATGCTGATGAATTAACAGCAAAAATAATGACAACAATTGATGGCGAAGAGCAGTTTCCAGAGAAAGTAAAAAAAAGATTTATAATGTCAATAATCCAAAGATCGCTTGCGGTGGCATCGGTTATCATTGTAATGATTTTTGGTATTGAACAATACATTGTCATCCATAAAGTAGAACAGTTGGAAATCAAAGTTTCAAATATTGAACCCAACAAAAGAAACATAAACCCTGTGAACTTTGTGAACTATAATTTTGATATCTGTATATCCGTAATTAGTCATATTCCTGTAATGCTAGCAACAACAAGTCTATCAAAGATACGTTCTCCAAAATATCTTCGATTTAACTTATAAACAAACTCATTAAGATATAGTTGTAAATATTTTCTCTTGATTTTA
>JAERTF010000062.1 GCA_016845105.1 Bacteroidota bacterium
AAAGATTAAACACAAAGGTGCACAAAGGTTTTCACAAAGGTAACACAAAGTAAATACTTTACTATATGTATACTTGAGATTTCCGTTAACTTTGTATTAAACGAAGATATTTATCAAATCCCCCAACATTTAAGCTTGATCCAAAAGAATCTGAAGATGGAAATTAGAATATTCTCACTTCCATCTTCTATTATAGAGCTGCTAGCAAAGTATTTGAAAATCTAAAACTTAAGATTTATGCCAAACATAAAATTGAATTCAGCCTGCGGAAAATACCCATTCATCTCATATTCGGTATTTTCGCTATAGTATCTATAGACCCAGGCATTTGTTTCATATTTCTCATTAAAAATATTATTTAAGCTAAGCATTAAATCAATCTGCTTTATGAAACTGGTTTCGATAGTATAGTAAATATTGAAGTTGTTTACAAAATATGGATCCAGGCTTCGCTGAGTATTAGATGTATTATCAATATATTGACGGCTTACATATTTTGAAAATAGATTTAGCCTTAGATTCTTAACTGGAGAAACACTAATGTCACTTGATAAAATAGAGTTTGGAGAAAACGATATATCAGTTTTCCCAATGTTCTCAACTTCTTGTCCCCATGTAGTCCAGTTATCGACATAAGCAGTGAAATTATCAATTTTATTTTGACTTAAGGTAGCGTTTATATTCCAGTCAATTAAATCAATTAATCTGGTTCCCAAAACAATTTCAATACCTGCTCTATAGCTATTGGGCACGTTTGTCATAATTGGAGTTCCAACATTATTAATCTTACCGGTCATAACAAATTGATCCTTATAATCCATATAAAAAACATTTGCCTCCACAGATAATAACCTAACCTTGTAACTATAACCCAATTCAAAATCAATTAATCGTTCGGGTACAATTGTTTGGGATGTATCAGCATCACGAAATACCGAACGGTTGGGTTCACGATTTGCTACGCCAACTGAGAAATATAAATTCTGTTTCTCGTTTATTTCGTAAAACACACCAGCCTTTGGGTTGAAAAAATTGAACTTATGTGATTGAGTCAGATCCCCTAAATCATCGTGAGTTCCATCAATTTTGTAGTCGATTGTCCTATATTGTAAATCTCCATATAACTTTAGTTTATTGCCAAGAGTATAGTTTGCCTTAATAAAGATATTGACATCTGATTTTGTTCCGGTATTAAAATACCAATTTTTGTCGAACTGATCGATGGGTGAAATCTGGGACCAGATTACTTTACCATAGTGATCACCATCATAATAGCTCCAACCTCCACCAAAGTTTAAGTTTAACTTATCTGCACTATAATTTAAACTCAGGTTTAATCCGTAGTACTTGTTATCAAGCCACTTTTGCTGTATTAGATTTGTCCGACTTATGGTATCATCTCCAATAATTGGGTTATCTATTCCATAATCAGAAAACTTCTTATTATTCTTATAACTTTCGTAATAACCCTTACCTGTTGTTAGAAATGCTGAAGACGCAATATTCAAGTTTTGGTTAAACTGATGTCCATAATGCAGTTGGTAGTAATTTTGGATATAGTTATCGGTTTGGTTACTATAGTAACCGATAATATTACCATCTTTATCTTGCATTTCACCAGCAGGGTTATAAGTCCTGTTGGTTTTCAAACTATCTTTGGGTACACCGTACCATGATTGATATGTTTTTTCATCACCCAATAGTATTATGGCTTTAAAAATATCATTTTCACCATAATACGCTCCTGAAAAATAGGCTGATTTGAGATTTGAAGAGGCTCTGTCAACATACCCATCAGATGTAACTGAACTTAATCGTCCGCTGAAATTCCAATGATTATTTAATAATCCTGAACCAAATTTTATGGTATTCTTTAATGTATTAAACGATCCGTAGCCACTGTTAATTTCTGCGTGTGGATCAACATGATCTTCTCCTGTCTTGATATTTATACTTGCACCAAATGATGCAGCACCATTGGTTGATGTACCTACACCACGCTGAATTTGAACATCATTAATTGATGACGCCAAATCAGGTAAATCAACAAAATATACACTGTGAGATTCTCCATCATTTACTGGAACCCCATTAAGCGTTACATTTATTCCTGTTAAGTCTGTTCCTCTTATTCGTAAACTAGTGTAACCAATTCCACCTCCTGCATCAGATGAAACTACTGTAGAGGGAGTTGACTTGAGGATATATGGAAGATCTTTACCCGTGTTTCTTTTCTCTATCTCAGACTGATCCATAATTGTATAGGTAGTAGGTGATTCATCAGTTGCACGGATGGCAGAGATAATAACTTCGTCACTCATTATCATTGATGGATCCAATACAATGTTTGTAGATGTGTTTTTTTGTACATCTACTTTTTCTGTTTTTGTTTCCATTCCAAGAAATGAAACCCTCAAGTAATAACTTCCTTCCTTTAAATTTTTAATCTCATAATATCCAGTGTTATCAGATATTGTTGATTTATTTTTGCTCTGAATAACAATATGGGCACCAGGTAAAGGTGCATTGTCTTCGCTACTTATAATTTTGCCACTTACTGTATATTGGGCAATCATAAATATTGGTGCTAACACCAAAATAATCACTAAAAAATAATTTTTTTGCATAATTCTTTTGATTTTTTTTGAGATGTATTTAGATCTCATAATTATTAAAAATCAATAGAAGAAAGCCTATTTGGACGTAACAACTCTTTTCCTACACCGGCATTATCCGGATCAGGTTCAGAGGGTATAATCTCAGCCCGTGTATTTGAGGCACCCCTATTGGTAACTGTGACAAAAGTATTAAAAATGTTCATATAAGTTAATAAGCTTTCAGATGTTTTCTTTTATGAAGATGATAATTGATTATTTAAATTAATTATTCTTCCTTAGGATCACTTTGTAGTGGTAGTTTAGCTAACTAGTCCTCGTTTGTAACGAGGACTTATCTATCTATGTATCTATCTCTATCCAGACATTTGCAATGCTACTATTATATAAAATACTTCTTAATTGTTAAATTGAAAAGTACTACTCAATTTGAACAGAATAGCTTGTATATTATAAAATCATTATCTTTGGAATATGTCAGGCGATAGATACCTAATATCGGATCAAAATTCAATGTACTTTATAACCTTTACTGTAATTGATTGGGTTGATGTTTTTAGTCGTAAAGATTATAAATTGGAATTGGTTAATTCCATGAATTATTGTATCAAAGAAAAAGGTTTATTGGTTTATGGTTGGGTAATAATGAGTAATCATGTACATGTAATTTGGCAGGCAAAGGAGGGTTATCAATTATCAGGTATAATACGTGATTTTAAAAAGTTCACAGCCAAACGAATATTACATATGATAGAATACGGAGGAGAGAGTCGTAAGGTTTGGTTCTTAAAGAAATTCGAATATGCAGGTAAAAGACTTAATCGTATTTCGAAATATAAGTTTTGGAAAGATGATAATCATGCCATCTATTTGAATGATCATGATACAAAAATGATTGATCAGAAGTTAGAGTACATTCATAATAACCCTGTTAAAGCTATGCTGGTTTATAATGCAGAAGATTATATGTTTAGTTCGGCTATTGATTATTGTGAAGGAAAAGGATTGGTCGATGTAACACTATTGTGAGTAATTGTTATTTGCTTTTTTGCACAAATCGAACTAGTCCTCGTTTGCAACTAGGACTTATCTATTCAAGCATTTGAAATGCTATAGTAATTGCACAAAAAAACTGACCGATCGTTGTAAACGAAAATATAGAGCATCTTCGTTAGAAACGAGGACGAGTATTAAGTTTGCAACTAGGACTTATCTAATCAAGCATGTAATGCTATAGTAATCACAAAAGAAACTACTAATCGTTACAAACGATATTATAGAGCATCCTCGTTAGAAACGAGGACGAATTGAACAGAAGATTATGTGTTTAGTTCGGCTATTGATTATTGTGAAGGAAAAGGATTGGTTGATGTAACACTATTGTGAGTAATTGTTATTTGCTTTTTTGCACAAATCGAACTAGTCCTCGTTTGCAACGAGGACTTATCTATCCAAGCATTTGAAATGCTATAAGTAATTGCAAAAAACTGACTGATCGTTATAACGATAATATAGAACATCCTCATTTGCAACAATGACGAATTAAGCTGTATAAAGTAATTATTCCTCCCTAGGATCACTTTGTAGTGGTAGTTTAGCCAGCTTTTCAACTTCAATGCTTGCATAGCCAAACTCACTTACAACCTTCCCTAGAATAAGATAAATTCCATGTCCTCGAAAAGGATAACTATTAAGTGAATCGGGAAAGTGTGTTGTGTCGAAAAACTCACCTGCAACATCCAGGAATGTGCCAAAATGCATCATTTCTCTTTTTACAGTTTTTACATATTTAAGTGTAACGAGCAGCCCAATCATCCTAACTTTTTTGCCAACCATATCATCCATTTCACTTGCCTTAATTTCACCTCTGAAATTGGTGCTTAGCATATTGAAGTTGTTGGTTGTAACAGGAAATCCCAATAATTCTATTTCATCATAGGCATCTTCCAATTGATTGTAAATTAACTGTGGTAGTTTATATTGTTTGCTTTTACTCTCGAATAGTTTATTAACTTTTGGAAGTTGTTTGTTGTTTTTTTGCAACAGGTGTGACTCCCATAATAGTTGTGATTTTAGCTTTCCTGTAAAGCGAAAGGCATTAATTTTCACGAGTATTAGCAATTGTTCGATACCTGGATCTATGCGGTGAATGAAATTTTCAAGACTGGTAAATTTGCCGTTTTCATTTCGCTCACTAACAATTGTCTTGTTAAGTTTCGATTCGAGTTTTGCTATGTGAGTAAATCCAATATATATATCCTTACCTACAATATTAGTATTGATATCGCTGTTGTTTACACATGGCAAATGAAGGTTTCCTCCTTGACGTTTAGCTTCATTAAAATAAACCCACGAATGATAAAATCCGCCAAAATTATTTATAACAGCCACTTGAAACTCAAGTGGGTAATATGCCTTTAGATAAAGGCTTTGGAAGCTTTCAACAGCATAGGATGCTGAGTGTGCCTTTGAAAATGAATAACCTGCAAAACTCTCAATTTGTCGCCATACCTCCTTTGTGATTTCATCGGGATAACCCCGTTCCTTACAATTGCTAAAGAACTTATTCACAATTCGTTGGAATTCTTGCTTTCCGCGATGCTTTCCACTCATTGCTCGCCTTAGAACATCAGCATCGCCAAGGTCGAGACCTGCAAAATGATGGCATACTTTTAGAACATCTTCCTGATAAACCATAACTCCATATGTTTCTTCGAGCTGTTCTTTCATTACAGGATGTATGTATTCGAATTTGTTGGGATTGTGAAACCTGTGAATATATTCGCGCATCATTCCCGATTTGGCTACACCAGGTCGGATTATTGAACTGGCAGCAACCAAGGTGAGGTAGTTGTCGCACCGAAGTTTTTTTAGTAAACTTCTTGTTGCAGGACTCTCAATATAAAAGCACCCGTTGGTTTCAGCATTCCTTAGTTGTTTTTTAACTTTTTTGTCGTTTTTAAACTTCTCAACTTGATGTACATCGATATTTATGCCCTGATTCTGTAATACCAATTCGGCTGCATCTTTAATATGGCCAATCCCACGTTGACTAAGGATATCAAGTTTTTCAAAGCCAATTTCTTCAGCTACGTACATATCCCATTGTGTTGTGGGAAAACCTTTTGGAGGTAGGTCGAGGGCTGTATAACAGGTGATTGGCTCTTCAGAAATTAGTATGCCTCCGGCGTGTATGCTTCGTTGGTTTGGGAAATCTACCATCATGGTGGCAATTTTATGTATATGTCGGGTGATTTGATTTTTGCCCGTTTCCAAAGCTGGGTTTTTGGTTAGTGCATCAATTTCTGATTTTGGGAGTCCGTGTACTTTCCCAAGCTCACGATAAATGGACTTGCCTTTAAACGTAACTGTTGTTCCTAAAAATGCGGTGTGTTGTCGTCCATATCGCTTAAAAATATAGTCTTGAACTTCCTCTCTATCTTTCCAGGAGTAGTCTATGTCAAAATCCGGTGGAGAAGTTCGTTTTGGGTTTATAAATCGCTCAAAGTACAGGTTTAGCTCAATCGGGTCAACATCCGTAATTTTAAGACAATAAGCAACAACACTGTTGGCGCCACTGCCACGACCAACATGATAGTAGCCACGCGATAATGAGTACCTTATAATATCCCATGTAATAAGAAAATATGATGAAAAACCAAGTTTGTGTATTATCTCTAGCTCACTTATAATTCTTTGTTTTGCCTTTTTATTATTTTTCTGATAGCGATATTTCATACCGTCATAGGTTAGTTTTTCCAGCAATACTTTGTCGTCAGATAAACTTCCTGTAAATGTTTTCTTATTTTTTGGAGAACCATATTCAAAATCAATGCTGCAATCATCCATGATTTTTCTTGTATTATTAATGATTACCGGATAATGTTCAAATGCATTGATAATATTATCCTCCGAAATAAATATCTCATCAGCTGGTGCATGCATGTGCGGCTTTAGGTGACTAAGAAGAATATTGTGGTCTATTGCACGCAGATTTTTATGCAGATACCAGGTTTTGTTATTGCTAAATGTAACAGGTTGCCGTACTACCATTTTAGTTATCACATTGCTATTTAGTGATATTAGTTTGTGGACTTGTGTAGGCTTAACCCCAATGAATTCGTTATTCTTTAGCTTGCGATCATGATTTTTTGAAAAGGGATATATGACATATACATTATTGAAATTGGGCGCCGTTGGAGAATGTTTATTTTCTTTTAAGTTTATGGAACTCATGTATTCATTAAGTTCCCGAAAACCTTTGTTGTTTTGGGCAATACCCGTAAATAGCAATTCATTACCATCCCTAAACTCCATTCCCCCTATGGGTTTAATGTTGTTTTCTTTGCAAGCACTAACAAAGTCAATCATCCCCGTTGAGTTATTTATATCTGTTAATGCCATTGCTTTAACACCTCTGCTAACAGCCTCCTTAATAAGATTATTTATGGAGTATGTTCCGTATCTAAGACTATAATATGAATGACTATTAAGGTACATTTTTTAATGATTAGTTGTTGATTTGTAGAGTTGTCGATGTTATCATAGTTATCATTGTTGTCGGGTTGTCGTTGTTGTCAAGTTATCGTTGTTGTCGGGTTGTCATTGTATTAACTTCCTCTCAACCTCAACCTTAGTCTTTAGTTTCTTGGCTCTTGACTCTTGTTTCTTGTTTTTTGTTTCTTGTTTCCATTGTATTAACTTACTCTTGACCTTAACCTCAACCTTAGTCTTTGGTCTTTAGTCTTTAGTTTGTTGGTTCTTTACTCTTGATTCTTGGTTCATGTTTCCATTGTATTAACTTCCTCTCAACCTTAACCTCAACCTTAGTCTTTGGTCTTTAGTCTTTAGTTTGTTGGCTCTTGACTCTTGGTTCTTGATTCTTTTTTTTCTCCTTCTTATTAATCCCAACAGCTCTTCTTACGGCTTTTTTTCCATATCTTAATCTTATGCTATCCATTGCCTGATAAAGGTCTATCATTTCGGGTCTGTCTTCAAATAGGTCGAGTTGTTGACTGCCACCAACCAAGTGGCTAAAGCGCACTCCAATTAGTCTTATTAGCATTCTTCTTGTGTACAATCGCTCAAATAATTCCAGTGCTGTTTTCATTAGCACATGATCAAAAGAAGTGTATGGGAGGTGTTTTTGTAGAGTATGTGTGTCGAAATTTGAGTATCGTATTTTAACAGTTATACATCCGGTTAATTTTTGTTTTTTACGTAGTTCAAAGGCAATTTTCTCAACCATTGAAATAAGTATGTTCTTTAGTCTTACAATATCTGTTGTGTCTTTTTCAAAAGTTCGTTCGGTGCTGATGGATTTTCGTTCAGAGTACTGTACAACAGGTGTGTTATCGATGCCATTAGCTTTTTTCCATGCAACGATACCATTTTTGCCCATTACCTGAATTATCATCTCGGGAGGTATCATGCTTAGGGTACGTATTGTTGATACTCCCATTGATCGTAACAACCTGTAGCTTTGCTTTCCTATCATGGGGATTTTACGTATTGATAGCGGAAATAAAAAAGGGAGTATATTTTCCTGGGGTATATGAAGTTCACCATTTGGCTTGGCCTCACCCGTGGCAATTTTTGAAACAGTTTTATTTGTTGATAGTCCGAACGAGATAGGTAATCCTGTGTTTTTTATTATCCGTTCACGTAGCTCATGGCTCCATTTTAGGCTTCCAAAAAAACGATCCATTCCTGTTATGTCGATGTAGTGTTCATCAATTGATGCTTTTTCATAAACAGGTGCACTTTCGGATATAATATCAGTAACTAGTTTCGACTGCTTACTATATTCTTCCATGTCACCACGAATAAAAATAGCATCGCCACATAGTTGTTTGGCCATACGCATTGGCATGCCTGAGTGTACACCAAACTGGCGAGCCTCATAGCTACAGCTCGAGACCACGCCTCTATCAGAGGTGCCTCCTATTATTATGGGCTTGCCTATGAGCGAGGAGTTTATTAGGCGCTCAACTGATACAAAAAAGGTATCCAAGTCCAAATGAATTATGGTTCTGCTATTCAATGTGATTTTTTTTGACGAAATACTTGACAATTAAAATATTTGTATTAATTTTGATTATTATATAATCATTTTTGCGATTACAATATAATCAATTAATAATTATAGTAGTTAAGTTGAAAGAAATTTTTAGGTATTTAGTGATACTCTGGTTGATAAAAGAGGCTTAATTACAAAATCATATAAAGTGAAAAGAAATGATAAATAATACTTAGTTCTTCTTAGTGGTAAAAAAGAGATTAACCACGAAGTACCACAAAGTATCTGGTGAGGATAAAAGTAAATGATACTTAGTGTATCTTAGTGATATCCTTGGTGCTCCTTGGTGGTAAAAAATATTAACCACAAAGTACAACACGAAGTACCACAAAGTATTTGGTGAGGATAAAAGTAAATGATACTTAGTGTACCTTAGTGATATCCTTGGTGCTCCCCTTGCCTGCGGCAGGCAGGTTAGTGGTAAAAAAAATACTAAGTATCACAACGTGCAATATTTAGCTATTCTTAGAGATAAGGTGGTAGCAAAAACATAGGTAATTATGAATATAGAGAAGGTTTTTAAGATTGTACTTGATTGTTCATTCAAAGTTCATACAGAATTAGGACCTGGATTACTTGAAAGTGCTTATGAAGAATGCTTGTATTACGAACTTATTAATAATGGATTAGAAGTAAAAAAGCAAAAAGCTTTACCATTGATGTATCATGAAGTAAAGCTTGATGCAGGTTATAGGCTTGACTTACTTGTAGAAAGTAAAGTAATTGTTGAAATTAAATCTGTTGATACATTAGCAGATATTCATATGGCACAAATTCTTACTTATCTCAAACTATCTGGTTGTAAACTAGGATTATTAGTAAATTTTAATGTTAAACATTTAAAGGATGGTATAAAGAGAGTAATATTATAATGCAAACCATTATCATGAGTGAAAAATGTTAATAACAAAGTAGTTATTGAATATAGAAATATATAATACTTGGTGCTCCTTAGTGATATACCTGGTGGTAAAAAAAAGATTAACCACAAAGTACAACACGAAGTATCACAAAGAAAAAAGACGAATATGATGAAAACCCTTTGTACGCCTTGGTGATATCCTTGGTGTTACTTAGTGGTAAAAAAAAGGATTAACCACGAAGTATCACAAAGTGCAACACCAAGTACCACAAAGAAAAAAGACGAATATGATGAAAACCCTTTGTACGCCTTGGTGATATCTTTGGTGTTACTTAGTGGTAAAAAAAAAGATTAACCACAAAGTACCACAAAGTGCAACACGAAGTATCACAAAGAAAAAAGACGAATATGATGATACCCTTTGTGTGCCTTGGTGATATCCTTGGTGTTACTTAGTGGTAAAAAAGAGATTAACCACGAAGTATCGAGAAGTAATAAATGAGATAAAAAGTAAAGACAGAAATTAAATAATTAGTCATATAAAATTAGTATTCATGTATTTTAAAAGTAATGTAAAGTTGTTGCGCAAGAGACGAAATCGTACTCAAGATGATGTGGCACAGGCATTAAATATGAAACGTCCAACATTAAGTGGTTATGAAAATGGAGTAGGGCTTCCAAGTATTGGAACATTAACTCAGTTTTCTGATTACTTTGGCGTTGCCATTGATACCCTAATAAAAGTTGATTTGGAAGCTTTATCTGAGTCACAATTAGTTCAACTTGAAAAAGGGTATGATATTTATATTAAAGGCAGCAACTTAAGAGTACTAGCAACAACAGTTGATCAGGATAATGAAGAAAACATAGAACTTGTTAATGAAAAAGCCAGTGCTGGATATGCTGCCGGATACGCTGATCCGGAGTATATCAGGATATTACCTACATTCAAGTTGCCATTCTTGTCAAAACAAAAGAAATACCGTAGCTTTCAAATTAGTGGCGACTCCATGCTTCCAATACCTGATGGATCATATGTAACTGGTGAATTTGTTCAAGACTGGAATACCATTAGAAATCATCATGCATATATTATTCTAACCCACAATGATGGAATGGTTTTTAAGGTTATAGAGAACCTTATTGAAGACCAGGGGAAATTGATGCTTCACTCATTAAACCCATTGTTTATACCCTATGAGATTAAAATAGATGAGGTTACTGAGATATGGAAGTTTGTAAACTATATTAGCTCGGAAGTTCCTGAACCAAATAAGGAAAAGGATCAACTTACCCGTGAAGTAAAGGAGCTGAAAAAACAGGTTCAAGCCATACAAATGAAGTTAAATTTATAAGTAATTTAATTTTACACAGGCATTCTTGTTTGTAAATAGAAACCAGCAAATACCATAAAGTGAAAATTGAGAACCAAAAAATATAACCTGGATTGTACGCAATTGTTGACATAGAAACAACAGGTTTGAGCCCATCGAATGAAAAGATCACAGAGATTGCCATCTACATTCACGATGGACGAAAAATTGTTGATGAATTTTCTTCGTTAGTAAATCCTGAAAAGAAGATCCCATACCGTATTATTCATATGACAGGGATTAATAATCAGATGGTGGAAGGTGCACCTAAATTTTATGAGATAGCAAAGCAGTTAGTAGAAATAACTGAAGGAAAGATAATTGTAGGGCATAATGTTAGGTTTGATTATGGTTTTATTAGAAATGAGTTTAAAAGTTTAGGGTATAACTATGAGCGTAAAACCCTCGATACTGTTAAACTTAGTCGTAAGTTAATCCCCGGAAGGAAGTCGTATAGCCTAGGGAAATTGTGTAAGGATCTTCAAATAGAAAATTCAGCACGACACCGTGCAACAGGTGATGCCATGGCAACAACCAAGCTTTTTGAGTTGTTATTATCCATAGAAGATAAACCGGAGGATATTAGTTTAGTTGGTATTCAGTCGGGGTTGAATGGTTCAATTGTAAAAGACTTACCATCCGCTACCGGGGTTTATTATTTTTATGATAAGGATAAGGAATTAATTTATGTGGGTAAATCCATAAATATTCATGATCGGGTGATGTCTCATTTGAATAATAATCTACATAAGAAGGCAATTGAAATGAGGAATCGTTTGGTTGATGTTGATTTTCAAATCACAGGCAGTGAGCTGGTTGCATTGTTATTGGAGTCGGATGAAATTAAAAAGAATCAGCCCAAGTATAATCAGTCACAAAAGAGAACATATTTTAATTATGGATTGTATTCATTTGTGGATGATGATGGTTATCAAAATTTGAAGATAATCAGGTTAATCGAAGAATTATCACCTCTATACACCTATAGTTCGTTGCAAGAGGGTAAGGATCATCTTACAAATCTATGTGAGGAATTTAGTTTATGTCAGAAATTATGTGGGTTATATAATACAGATGGTAAGTGTTTTCATTATCAGATTAATGATTGTAATGGTGCTTGCATAGGAGAGGAGTTACCTTCTGAATATAATGCACGGGTTGAGGAATCGTTGAATAATTATCAGTTTAAACATCAAAATTTCTTTGTAGTTGGCAGGGGTAGAAGTGAAGATGAAAATTCTGTTGTAAAGATTCAGAATGGACGCTATATTGGATTTGGATATTTGCAAAATGATATATCAGGAGATAATCATAGTTTAATGCACGATTGTATCACCAGATATCGCGATAACAAAGAAGTTCGTCGAATAATAATTTCTTATATTAAGAAGCATAAGTGCAAAATAGTTGAGTATTAGATCTTAAAAGTAGCCTTGTAAGAGGATGCTTATGTTAAAATCAATATAATAATTGTTGTTTGGTACAAACTGCTGGTTACCTGATTGTTAAGCGCACACAAAACAAGGTGTCACACGAGGTATTTTGTAAGTATAAAGTAAATAATACATAGTGCACCTTAGTGATATCCTTGGTGTTCCTATGTGGTAAAAAAGAGATTAACCACAAAGTATCACAAAGTACAACACGAAGTACCACAAAGTATTTTGTGAGTATAAAATAAATAGTACATAATGAATCTTAGTTATATCCTTGGTGTTCTTTTGTGGTAAAAAAATCACAAAGAACCAAATAATCCAATAGTTTAATTAATGCTTAGGTGTTTTTCTAACAGTTTCAAGGTTTAAAATATTTATCGGATTAATCGTCATCCCAATAATGTTCTTCTGGGTAAATCTAATGGCTTGGTCATAATATAGAATGGCAACTGGAGCCTCTTCCATTATTAAACTATCGATAATACGGTAGTTAGAAATTCTTTGGTTTTTCTCAACTATGTTAAATGATTTCAAGTATAATTCATCAATACGATCATCAACTAAATGCGTATAGTTAGGTCCGTTTGGGGCTAAGTTTTGTGAGTAGAACATCGATAAATAATTCTCTTCATCTGGGTAATCTGCAATCCATGATGCTCTAAAAAACTCCAATTTACCATGGGCTTTGAGTTCCCTAACTGTTGCTGCAGGAGAAACTTGAATTACTATTTTTATTCCTACATCTTTAAGTTGGGATTGAACAAATTTACACAAGTCCAAATAATCAGGAGTTGTTGTAAGAGTGATTTCTGGAACTGGATTAGTGGTATTATATCCGGCATCCAAAAGAAGTTGTTTTGATTTTTCAGGGTTATATTCATAACCATATATTGCATCAGAATTATATGCTGGCATTCCGGCCGGAATTACACCTTTATTTCCTGGAGTTCCGATGCCATTTTTTAGATAATGGATCATTTTTTTTCTGTTAAATCCATAGTTGATGGCTTTTCTTACATTTACATTCATCAAAGGCAGTTCAGTATTTCCTCTTTTTGAGTTATCCACATAAATAGCAAGGTATTCAGTATTTAAATATGGACCCTCTATCATATTAAATTTAGAAGAAAACTTCTGTTTTAACTGCCCTGATCTGGTAAGTAATTCATCTTTGTATGAGGGGACAATACCCGAAATAAAATCAAATTCCCCCTTAACGAATTCCATAAAGGCAGTCATTTTATCAATAAGAAATGATATTGATACTCCATCTAAATATGGAAGTCTTATACCATCCTTGGTTTCAAAATATGCCGGGTTTTTCCTTAGTACCAACTTAATATTTTCAATCCAATTTTGTAACTTAAACGGTCCTGTGCCAACAGGATGCTTTCTAAAATCACTACCATAGTATGATATAGCTTCATGGGGAATAACCGAACAGTATTTCATGCTCAGTATTCCTAAGAACGGGGGAAATGGTTTATCTAATTCTATAACAAGAGTGCTGTCATTTAGGGACTTAATTGCAAATTGATTTTCTGTTTTTTTTACATTTGAGAGTACCCATGCCCCTGGTGATGCTACTTTTGGGTTTAACAATCTATTAAAACTGTAAACAAAATCTTTAGCCACTACTTTCCTTGTACCTTCGGAAAAGCATTCGTTATCATGAAAATATACATCACTACGAATGTTAAATGTATACTTAAGACCATCTGTTGATATCTTCCATGTTTTTGCAATAGATGGAATTACATTTAAACTATCATCTAGCTTTACAAGGCTGTTATAGAGCTGATTACAAACCCATGTATGTGCCTGATCTCTTGAAAATGCCGGATCCAGTGTTATTATTCCCGAAGACTCGTTGTAGCTAAATACTGATTTATCGGAGTTAGAAGAATGGTTTACGCATGAGGAAATAAACAATACAGCGGCAATGGCTACCATTGTTTTAAAGACATCCTTTTTTTTAAATTTCTTGATTTGATTTAACAAGTTCTTCAATTCTAATGAGAATCAAAAATAATCAAAGAAAGATAATAACCTTACAATAACTCAATAAGATTTAGGCAATAGTATCAAAAACCAGTTTAATTATATTAGTTGATTATTAGCGGGTTATTAACCTTTGTAGTTAGTAGGGCATGATCTATAACCTCTAGCATATCGTCAACAAAAATGAAATCTAGTCCAACAATGTAATCATCGTTAATTTCTTCTATGTCTCTTCTGTTTTCTTTGGACAATATAATCTCTTTAATATTAGCACGTTTTGCCGCAAGTATCTTTTCTTTAATTCCACCCACAGGCAATACTTTTCCTCGCAAGGTAATTTCACCAGTCATGGCCATTTTAGCCTTCACTTTTCTTTGGGTAAAAGCAGAAGTTAAAGCAGTAAGCATTGTTATTCCGGCAGAAGGACCGTCCTTTGGAGTAGCACCTTCGGGGACATGTATGTGAACATTCCATTTTTCATAAACTTCAGGGCTTAAACCAAGATGTTGATGATGTGATTTTAAATATTCGTAGGCTAAACCTGCAGATTCTTTCATAACGTCACCTAAGTTTCCTGTCAGTTTAAGTAATCCTTTGCCTTTGCTAAGACTTACTTCAATAAAAAGAATCTCACCACCAACTGCCGTCCATGCCAGACCTGTAACAACGCCGGCAACCTTATTGGTTATATCGCGATCCTTTTGAAATTTTGGAATACCAAGTATATCGGTTAAATCTTCTTTCGAAAGTTTAGGCTCGTAAGCCTCATCCATAGCAATATATTTTGCTCTATTTCGAATTACCTTTGCGATTTGTTTTTCAAGTAGTCTTACCCCAGCTTCACGAGTATAATCATCAATAATTTTTTCAATTACACTTTTGTTAAACTTTACTTGCTTGGATACTACTCCATGCTCAATTAATTGTTTTGGAAGCAAGTGGCGTTTGGCAATCTCAACTTTTTCTTCAAGAATATAACCACTTAAGTTTATAATCTCCATCCTGTCGCGCAATGCAGGGTGAACAGTTGAAAGTGTATTTGCGGTGGCGATAAACATTATATTAGATAGATCATATTCATGCTCTAAGTAATTATCATAGAATGAGTTATTCTGCTCAGGGTCAAGAATCTCAAGGAGGGCTGCTTGTGGATCGCCACTGTAATTACTGCCGCTAACTTTATCTATCTCATCTAACATAAACACAGGATTTGATTTTTTTACCTTTTTCAAACTCTGTATAATTCTACCTGGCATAGCACCAATATATGTTTTACGATGACCACGTAGTTCAGCTTCATCACGGACACCACCAAGCGACATCCTTACAAATTTTCTGCCCAGTGAGTTTGCTATTGATTTACCCAACGATGTTTTTCCAACTCCCGGAGGGCCAACAAAACAAAGGATAGGTGATTTTAAGTTGTTTTTAAGTTTAAGAACCGCAAGATGCTCAATGATTCTTTCCTTTATTTTTTCCAAGCCATAGTGATCGTTATTTAGAACATCCAAAGCATGTTTAAGATCATGATTATCTTCAGAAAATTCATTCCATGGTAGCTCAACGAAGAGATCCAAAAAGCCAAGCTGAATCGAATACTCTGCGGCAGCAGGGTTCATCCTCTGTAATTTAACCATCTCATTTTTAAATACCTCTGCTGTTTCCTTGTTCCATTTTTTCTTGGCAGCTTTTTCGTTTAATTCTCTGATTTCATTATCATGAGGACCACCACCAAGTTCTTCCTGGATGGTTTTAAGCTGTTGGTTAAGCATATAATCTCGCTGTTGCTTATCCATGTCAACCTTTACCTTAGTTTGGATATCATGCTTAAGCTCCAACATTTGTAGCTCTTTGGTCATAATTTCAAGAACCATATTGGCACGTTTTTCCAAATCAGTAATTTCCAGTAAGTTTTGTTTTACATCGTTTTCAACATTTAGATTTGATGAAATAAAGTTTACCAAGAAAACCGGACTCTCAATATTGTTTATGGCAAAAACAGCTTCAGATGGTAATGCTGGTGATTTCTCAATAATCTGAATACTTAGGTCTTTAACCGAAGAAATAAGTGCACTAAAATTTTTGTTTTCAGGCACATTACTTTTGTTTTCTAAGCTAACAATTTTAGCCCGATAGTATGGTTCGGTTTGTATAATCTCGGTAATTTCAAACCTTTTTTTCCCTTGTATAATGGCAGTTGTGTTGCCATCGGGCATTTGTAGAATCTTAATTAAACGAGCAATGGTCCCGGTTTTTTGCAAGTCATCAGCACTAGGGTCTTCAACATCTGCTTCTTTCTGTGCCACAACCCCGATGGTTTTGTCACCTGCGTAAGCATCCTTTATTAGTTTAATAGATTTATCTCTACCAACTGTAATGGGTATCACAACTCCCGGAAAAAGTACTGTGTTTCGTAAAGGTAATATAGGTAATTCTTCAGGAACTTCTTCAGCATTCATCATTTCTTCATCTTCGCTCGATAGAAGTGGGAAAAATTCTGTTTCAGTATCCACTATGTCTGTTAATCCAATTAATTTATCCATATGTTTATGTGCGTTCAGTCAATTTGTCAGACATCATTATAATATTTGTCTTGGATGTCTTTTAATAGTCAATAATACAGCGATATAGCGTTGTAAGTATTTTTTTTAATTCCGCTGAAAATATTGTATTATTTGAATAGTCAATTAATGTGCCAAATGTTTAATTCATTAATTACTATCGATTGATCGAAGTACTAAGGATGGGATAATCAATCAAGCAGGGTGGGTGTTAAGTCTTTTACAAACTACTCACCATGAGTGAGACTAAAAAGATAATTGAATATATCTTCTTCGACTTGGTCAAACTCCATATCTCGCCTCTTATATACTGCTTTGGCAACTTCTACTGATTTTTTGAAGTTATATGTTTTAAGCCCTTGTTTGCCACCCCATAAAAATGAATCAACAAAGTTGCGTTGGAATCCGGCGCCAAAGAGATTACTTGAAATACCAACAACAGTACCTGTATTAAACATTGTGTTAATTCCTGATTTAGAGTGATCTCCCATAACTAAACCACAAAATTGTAAACCTGTACTTACAAATGTATTCGCGCTATAGGACCATAGTCTAACAAAGTCATAAGTATTTTTTAGATTTGATGTATTTGTATCTGCACCAAGATTACACCATTCACCAATTACCGAATTCCCAAGGAAACCATCATGCCCTTTATTACTGAATCCCAACATCACAGAATTACTTATTTCGCCTCCAGCTTTAGAATATGGTCCAACGGTGGTTCCACTATATATTTTCGCATCCATTTTAATGGTGGCATGTTCACACAAAGCGAAGGGGCCTCTAATTTTGCTTCCTTCCATTATTTCAGAATCCTTACCAATGTAAATGGGGCCATCTTTGGTGTTTAAATATGAATACTCAACAACAGCTCCTTCTTCTATGAAAATTAAATTGGTATCACCAATTATTGAGTTGGTTTCCGAAATTATTGCAGACTTTTGCTTGGTTGCAAAAAGTTTAAAATCTTCAATGATGGCATCTGGGTTGAGTTTGAAAATATCCCAGGTATTATCAATTTTCAGGAACTCAACATCGGTATTTATTATTTGATAGTTATTGGTATCTATGTTACCCATACTGCCACTTTCTGAGTAATATGCAATATCTACATCTTCTTTTCGTAGTATTTGATTGGCAGATAGAGCATTAATTTGATTTATCAATTCATTAGTAGGCAAAATTGATCCGTTAATATAAATATTATTATCGGTAACTGTAGTTTTAAATTTTGTACTTAAATAATCTTGTGTTTTAAAGGAGACACTAGTCCTAAGTAGTTTTTCCCATTTTTCTTTAATGGTTAGAATCCCTATTCTAATATCAGCAACAGGACGTGTAAATGTAATTGGTAGTAATGTATCTCGCTCAGGACCGTCAAATAATATATAATTCATATTCAAATATTCTAATTTAGATTAAATATTATCAAAAAAATAAAAATACTATATTTTATTCTTGGTCGGTGCCTAATCCATAATAAATGCATATTCAGGGTTAAACTTACATGCATAAAAAAAGTCCTTGCGCCATGCAAAGACTTTCTTAATGCAGATTATAAACTGCTGTTTCTTATGTAGCTGAATTATACTAAGTAATCAAATATTACTAAAAACAAACTCTATGCTTTTTTGTCAAAATGTTTTTTGTATTTGTTTTTAAACTTATCAACGCGACCTGCAGTATCAACAAGTTTCATCTTACCAGTAAAGAATGGATGTGATTTGTCAGAAATCTCAAGTTTAACAAGAGGGTATTCTTTCCCATCTTCCCAAACAATAGTATCTTTTGTGTTTGCAGTTGATCTTGTGATAAATGTATAATCGTTCGACATGTCTTTAAAAACGACTAATCTGTAATTCTTTGGATGAATATCTT
>JAERTF010000063.1 GCA_016845105.1 Bacteroidota bacterium
TTGACAACCGTTCTTTACTAGATTCTCAGCATCTTCTTTGTTCAGCTCATTTTGAGTAGCACAAGGAATAGCAACATCACAAGGAACTTCCCATGGACGTTTCCCCTGGTGGAATTGTGCACTTGGAAATTCGTATGAGAATGGCTTAACGATATCCTGGTTTGAAGCTCTTAATTCGAGTAGATATTCTATTTTTTCTCCGTCAATTCCTTCTGGATCGTGAATGTATCCGTCAGGACCAGAAATGGTAACTACCTTACCACCAAATTCGTTGATCTTTTTGGCTGCACCCCATGCAACATTACCAAATCCTGATAAACAGAAAGTTTTATCTTTAATTTCTTCGCCTTTAGCTGCGAGCATTTCTTTAGCAAAATATACAGAACCGTATCCTGTAGCTTCTGGTCTGATAAGACTTCCACCCCAGTTAATTCCTTTTCCTGTAAGAACACCTGTGTTCTCACTGGCAAGTTTTTTATACATACCATAAAGGTATCCTATCTCTCTTCCACCAACACCGATATCACCAGCAGGTACATCAGTCTGAGGTCCGATAATCTTCCATAATTCCAGCATAAAGCCCTGACAGAATCTCATGATCTCACCATCAGATTTTCCTTTAGCATCGAAGTCAGAACCACCTTTACCACCACCCATAGGAAGTGTTGTTAGTGAATTTTTAAATACTTGTTCAAAAGCAAGAAATTTAAGAACACCAAGATTTACAGTAGGGTGAAAACGTAATCCACCTTTGTATGGTCCAATGGCGCTATTCATTTCAATACGGAATCCACGATTTACCTGTACATCACCTTTGTCGTCCAACCAAGGAACACGAAACATAATTACTCTTTCAGGTTCAACTATTCTGTCAAGAATTTTAGCTTCGCTATATTGAGGATTTTCTTCAATAAAAGGGATAACTGTTTCAACTACCTCGTGAACTGCTTGATGAAATTCAACTTCACTTGGATTTTTAGCAATAACTTTAGCCATAAAGTCATTGATTTTTTGTTCATAAACGTTTGACATTTTTTATATGTTTTAGATTAGACAATTAAATTTATTGTGAATCAATATTACTACTAATAACACTACGACTATTGTTTAGGCAATGCATTTGAGGGTATCCCGTATTAAATTAAGGGAATCACGTAGAGGCAGTATAATTATCCGATAAATAATGTTTGATTTTCAGCCTTAAAAACCTTTTCGGAAAATGTTTTTGAATTTAAGTGATTTTGGTGGTCTGTGTAATAGTCAGTTAAACAGGCGTATAGTAAATAGTATTAAAAAATATTATATTTCAGGATGCTGTAAATTGCTCTCACTCCATCTTTCCATCCAATTTTTTTACCATCATGATAAGTTCTTCCATAGTAGGAAATACCTACTTCATATATACGGATATTAGGTATCCTTGAGATTTTTGCAGTAACTTCAGGCTCAAAACCAAAACGCTGTTCTTTAAGTTGCACTGACTTAATAATATCAGATCTAAACAGTTTGTAGCAGGTTTCCATATCAGTAAGGTTTAGATTGGTAAACATATTTGATAAAAAAGTTAAGAACTTATTACCAATTGAATGCCAGAAGAAAAGAATCCGATGTGGGTTACCACCTATGAATCTTGAACCATAAACAACATCAGCAACTCCATCAACTACAGGTTTTAAAAGGATATTGTATTCATTTGGATCATATTCAAGGTCTGCATCTTGTATAATTATAAAGTCACCAGAAGCTTCTTTAATTCCTAGGTGTATTGCAGCACCTTTTCCTAGATTTGTGGGTTGCTCAAATAGTTTTATTTGTGAATTTTTATGATTATCAATGTACTGATTTATAACCTCAGAAGTATTGTCAGTTGAGTAGTCATTTACTATGATTAGCTCTTTCTCCATATCTTCAATTAAGCGAGTTGATAACACTTTATCAAGGATTTGTGATATGCTACCGGCTTCGTTAAAAGCAGGAATAATGATGGAGAGTTTTTTTGACATATAGGTATTATTTTTTTTGTTTTCCTGGAGTTGATTCAATGTCAATATTAATTGCAGCAAGTAAAAATTGTGTTCCAAGAATAAGTGGTAAAACAGAAAGCATAACTGTACCTGCAGGAGTTTCCAAACCTAGATAGTAATTCTGTATCCATTTAAACAATCCATATCCAATACCCCATAATAGTAATGGAAAACCAATTAAAGTATATACTGATGCCATGTTGAAGTCATATATGAGGTATTTGAAAAAGAATCTCTTTATAGCTCCTCGAAGTAGTCGTGGTGGGAATTTAAAAGCAGTATTCCAAATACTGAGCGAACTAGTTTCATCTCCGTATCTAGCTGGAATAGGTACATTTGACACAACTGTATTTTGAATATTTAGATTTATCAACATATCTGATTCAAAAAAGAATCTTTTTGAAATGCCATCAAGATTTAGTTTTTTCAGTGCTATGTGTGATATGGCAGTATAACCATTGGTTGGATCCATCATATTCCAATATCCCGAAGCTGCCTTAACCATAAACGATAATGCACTATTGCCCATTAAACGAATTCTTGGCATAGACCGTAGAGCCTTAAAGTCAACAAATCTGTTTCCTTTGGAGTATCCGGCTTCACCGTTAACTATAGGATTAAGAAGAGTATCAATGTATGAAGGATCCATTTGGTCATCGCTATCCATTTTTACAATTATATCACAACCTAATTCTAAACCTTTTTTATATCCAGCTACAGTTGCTCCACCTACACCTTCATTAGTTTTGTTAAACTCTACTTTTATCCGTGAATCGTCTTGGAAATTTTCAAGAACATAATTTCCTGTTTTATCAGGGCAACAATCATCAATGATAATTATTTGGTCTATCCATTCAGGTAGTCCAACTATAACTGCTTGAATATGTTTTTCAGCTTTATAAGCTGGAATAACAACTCCTATTTGATGATTTTTATACATTATCTAAAGTTAACTATAATTATTCGTTTGTATTGCTTATATTCTCATCTTCATATTTATATATTCCTTTCTTAGCTAGCTTATAATCGGGCATTCTAATTTTTTCGTAGAAATTAGGTGCAGGAGTTGCTCTCCAGAAAGAATTAAAATATGCTTTTTTAGTCATACCTGCCCAGTGAATTGACCCATGTTGATATCTTTTGAAGTGCCATGTACTCAGCACTGTAATTAAGAAGAAGAAGAGAATAAAGATGTATTTAGGTGTCCTTTTTAGTTTTAGAGCCCAAGTTAAAAATGCAGCTAATCCAATGGCAAGTATACCATAAGAATCAATGAATGGCCTTAAGCCTAAACTACCTCCATACCACCAATCCCACCAAGATGAAATTATATACCAGGTAAATAGCCAATAAATGACTATTGGGAAGAAGAATTCTTTTTTGTTTTTGTATAATAAACCAACGCCAATAAATGCAAAAATCAATACCGGGGTGTAAATGAGTAATCCTTTTCTCCAGGAAAGCATAGTATTTAATAACTGTGGATTATTGAAGAAAAATCCCATACTATCTGGATATGAGTAGAATATATAGTTTCCGGAAATGTATTTCCAGTACATAAATTGGGGTATCCAAATAATAATAAATATAATGATCATGAGTAATAGCAAATACCATTTCTTAAGAAAAAACAGTATGCGGTTCTTTAGTTCATGCCAGGAGGTAATATTCCAAAAAATCAATAGCGAAACTACAATAACATTTGTTGGCCGTATAAGAGTTATTATCCCAATTAGTAGGCCCAAAAGCATTGTTAAAAGTATTGTGCTATTATCAATCCACCGATCAATTATGTATATTAAGATTGATATTAACCCAAAGCTATAAGCATGAGTCATGGTAGCTTCGAAGGTAACATACCATAACATATTTGTTGATATAATTATAACGAATAGCGTAATAGCCACTGCCAGTTTAGCGAAGTATTTAATTAGAAATTTTCGAAGAAATATTGCACCCAGAAATAGATAAAAGATACTACTCATAACCAAGGCAAAGCAATATGGCAACGAATAACCATTGGCTGGATAATTTGATAATTTTGCTACAGAATGTGCTATCAAGAAGAATGGTGAATAGAGCAGTGACATGCCATAACTAGTTATAATAGCAGTTTTGCCAGTTGGGGTTTTTTTACCCCAAAACCCTTTCCCTAGTTTATTTCCGGGGCCATCTAAAAACTCCAGGCTAAGATCATTGTAAATTATTGCTGCTGGTAAATAGGCATAGTATGAGCGTGCATCATGCCCAATTACTTTTTCCGTTGTTTCCCAGTTTGCGTATCGAAAATTTATTAAAAGTACAATTGCTAAACTAATGAGCAAGGCTACTTTGGATAAATCAATTTTATTGATACTTATGTTCTTCATCTCTTGTTTTAGCTATTCTAATAATTATGAGCAAAATTAGCAGAATAATTGTTTTTGGCTTATTCAAGGAGATATTAATTGCTTGTAAAATAACAATTGTGCCAAAACAATATTACTTATGTATAATTAGAAATGTTTTAGAACTAGTTTTTGATGAAATCTCACAAATGATAGTATTTGATTTTAAACTGCAAGTTGGAGTAATTTTTACGGCATAGCCTTTAGTATTGATTCTTTCTTCAACCAGAATTGGAATTATGCTTCCTGAAATGGTGTATAACTTGACTTTTAGTTGGTCTTTGTTTTCAGAGGATACTGTGAAATAGTCAATAAAGGGATTTGGGAATATCTTCACCAAGGGAAGTTTGTTTTTCAAATCATATATACCAGTTGTGTCTGTATTAAAATAGTATGCTCCAATATCGCTGATGGAACCGTCGGGATCAACCGGCAATTCGGGATTTCCAGCATCAATACATGGAGATTTAGCCATTAAAGAAAAGTCATCGTCAGAAGAATTCTTAAAACATGGATCATCAAAAATGTTACTAGTGCCTACTAATGCTTCTTTATTTGATAAGCAGTAGTTAGTAACAATAGTTGAGTTTAAATCATGCACAGCATCAGACTCAACGGAATTTGAGAATATACAATTTTGTACATTCATAAAACTTCCAACCTTTGTCCCATTGTCTTCTATGCATTTAACACCAATATTATTTCCATAGAAAGTGTTGTTTATAATATGTCCGTATGATTCTTCCTTAAGAATTATTCCAACCTTACATCCAATTAGCACATTTCTTTTTACAATAATATTTTCAGAGTTTCCATTATTTTCACTTCCCAATTCTATTCCCCTATCTGCTGCATTAATAATAATATTACTATCAATAATTGTATTTGTACAATTGTTTAAATCTATTGCATCATCTAATATGTTTTCAAACCTATTATGACTAATATATCCTCCTGTTATATTTGTTAATTCAACCGCATCTGGTATTTTACTAAAAAAACAATTTTTAACTAATACATTTTCAGAGTTAAGCATCTGAAATCCTTCACCAGTATGACTTCCGTAGATTGATGAATTTTTAATGTTTGCAGAAGCATCAATAATAAAAAGAATCGGATTATTCCAGGGAAGGGTTTGGTTATTTATGAAAGTTACATTATCCAGCTGCATATCACAATTTCTTGAATGGACACTTCCATCAATAATGTTGGCATTGTTGATTAGGCTTGTCTTATTGTGGCAGTTAATGTCTATTTTACCCCAACCAATGCCTTCAACTTCGGGTAATATTGAAACTTGTTCATCATAAGATCCATTAATTAAAACTACTCCATTTGTTATAATATGCACATCGGGACTTATAATTAGTATGGATCCCGGCTCAATTATAATAGAATCACCATTAGTAATCATTAAATCTGTTTCAATCTTGTATGGTGAATCTGATTTAGTAAATATCACCGCACCATTAACTGTAAATCCCGATATCAGAATAGATATTAAGAACATTGCTGTGATATTTGCAATAGGTGTATGCTTATTCACATTCTCGAAGCTTAGTATATTAGTAAAACAGATATGCATAATCAAAAAACAAATCTAAATAATGTTTTTGGTTTTGCATCATGAATGAATCATATAGTTAACAATATTTGATCACTTAAAATTAGGAATATACTTTAAGTACTTTTCAAGTATATTTGCACGAAAATTAATGAAACGTTTTTGGTGTATTTTAAACTAAATATTTTTAATAGGGGTTGTCGTATTATTTTGTGTAAAACAAAGGCTGTAACTAATATATATCTATTGTATCTATTTGTTTTATTTGCAATAACATCACTACTGTTAAGTTCATGTGTTCGTGAAGAAACGCCACCGTATGTTTTGCTTCAAAGCGATTTGGAAAATCTATCTATTGACGGTAATATGTTTCTTTCAAACAACGATAGTAACTTCAAGTTTAAAGGTGGAAAACAACAAAACTCACTACAGTACAGATCCGGATTAAACTCTGTTTATTCAAGTCCGAAAAATGCATTTACTCTTGCCATTGATTTCCCAAATGTATATCGTGATAGTTATGTAGATGTATCCGTATGGAAAAAAGGCGAGAATGCACATTTAGTATGTGTGTTAATGGGGACAAAAAAATATTTCAGTGTCGAAAAAGCTATTGAAACTGATGACCAAGGTTGGGAGAAGCTCAGTCTGCAGTTTTATATACCACCAATAGATGAGTTTAATCAGCTTAAATTTTATGTCTGGAATTCAGGACAAGATACAGTATTCTATGATGATATTTCCCTTTCAATAGTAAAGAATAAACCATTTCCCGAATATTCGTTGCCATCATTTCATTTGGAAATGGATACATCAGACATAATTAGTTTGATGAACACACGTAGAAGAGCTTTTAATGCTGGTGTATTACAATCTGTTGATGATGACTGGGTAGATGGTTTTGTTTTTAGTGATGATAAAATAATGAAATCAAAGTTGCGACTGAAAGGTGATTGGTTAGATCACCTTCATGGAAGTAAGTGGTCATATAGAGTTAAGCTAAAAAAGGATAATACATGGAATCGGATGAAGGTATTTTCGATTCAAAATCCTACCTCACGGCTTGGTGTTAATGAGTGGTTTCTGCATCAATTAATGATTTCGGAGGGACTGTTAACAACCCGATATGGATTTGTGCCTCTTACTTTTAACGGAAGAAATAAGGGATTATACGCTTGGGAAGAACACTTTGCAAAACAATTACCTGAATCACAAAGTAGAAGGGAGGGTCCATTGGTCCGTTTTGTTGAAAGTGCTTTGTGGGATACTCGTATTTTGGATTCTGAGGAAAGAATGAATAATAAGCAAACCCCAATATTTGATGTTGCAGTAATTAAGCCATTTTCCTCAGGTAAAATTGTTCGCGATACCAATATGTTCAAGCAGTTTTTAATTGCTCAAAATCTAATGCTGCAGTATAAAAATCGGAGTAAATCTGCATCAGAAATTTTTAATATTGAGATGCTTGCAAAGTATTTTGCCATGGCAGATGTTTTCCTTGCACGGCATAGTTTGATATGGCATAATCAACGCTTTTATTATAACCCTGTGATTTCAAAGTTAGAACCAATTGCCTATGATTGTTACTCGGATATAGGAATAGAGGATGGTATAAAAAATCCAATTACTGGATTTTTGAAATCTGGTGTAACTCAACCTGATGAATATATAATGGTTCGTGAACTCTTTAATGATACCGCTTTTGTAAATATTTATATAAAATCACTTGAGTATTTTTCTGATATCGGTTATTTGGATTCTGTATTTGAAAGCTTATCTACTCAAACAGCATATTATGATTCGTTGGTTAAACGCGAATATCCTAACCAAACATTTTTTGAATCAGATATTAGGATAAATGCAAAAGAAATAAGAAAAACATTACCTGCTTACAGAGATCAATTTATGCGAATGAAAGCAAAAAATGAAAAATGGGAAAATTATTCAATGGTTAGAACTGATTATGATTCTGTTCTCCCAGAGTTTTTTGCGCCTAACCTTGTTATTGCTTACAAAGAGAATGTTATAGGAGATTCAACAATTATTAAAGTTAAGAATTTTTTCCCTGAACAGGTAATGATATTGGGAGTTGGTAGAATTAGCAAAAAAATTAGAGAAATAATTGTACCGGTCCCAATACTTGAGCCTGCAAAAAATGGAATTCCAACAGAAACAACTTTCACGGTTAGTAGTGATCAAGTGAATTTCCTGTTTTTCTCAATTATAAATTCTGATGAACTTTTTTCTGTCGAGATTAACCAATGGCCTGAACCAAATGGAGAATCAACACCACTTCAAGCTTTAATAAGATTATACCCTTTTCCTGATACATCTCTGATTGAAAAAGTTGATGGTGAAAAAATATTTGTTAGAAAAGGGAAAGTTAGAATAGATAAACCGGTAATAATTCCTGCTGGTTATCAGGTTGTTTTCGAGAAAGGTACTACAATTGACCTTGTGGAAAAATCTACCATTATTTGTTATTCGCCTGTTTACATGAATGGCACAATTGAATCCCCGGTGATTGTTACTTCCTCCGATTCTACCTCAAGTGGATTTGTTGTGCTTCAGGCTGATGATAGATCGTACTTGACTAATGTTCAGTTTGAAAATTTGAATACAATCAATTATCAAGGGTGGGTGCATACCGGTGCCGTTACTTTTTATGAGTCTGATGTAACAATTGATGAAACCCAATTCACACAAAATCAGTGTGAAGATGCCCTAAATATTATACGCTCTGATTTCAATTTATCTAACTCATATTTCAATGATATTTATGGGGATGCTTTTGATGCAGATTTCTGTACAGGAGTAATTTCTAGCGCCACATTTACAAATATTGGAAATGATGCTATGGATTTTTCAGGTAGTCAGATAGCAATATGGGATTCAAAAGTTGATGGAGCAAAAGATAAAGGCATAAGTGGAGGTGAAGATTCGCAACTCGAAGTTTATAATACAACTGTATATAACTCAAATATTGGTTTGGCGTCCAAGGACCTTTCTATTGTTAAGGTTTTTGACACAAAGATTGAATCATGTAATTATGGGATTTTGCTTTTGCAAAAAAAACCTGAGTTTGGGCCTTCAGTAATGATTTTGGAGAAAACAGATTTAATAAACACAAAAGTGGAAATGCTCATTGAAGCTAACTCCAAGGTTGAAGTTGATGGAATATTAATTGTGGGTAAAGAGAAGAACCTTAGTGATATATTTTATTAGTAACTGTCGTTTTAATTTGGCTACTTTTGACTTTTACAAAAAATGAACAAGAATGTTTGAGAACTATCCGAAAATAAGACAAGAACTCCCCGAGGAGTACAGAATGATTTATATTAATCAATATAAAGAGAATAGGGAGGGGGAATCTACTGCATCAGGACTTGCACAGAAGATGGAAGCCTGGTTGCATAAAAAAGTTGCTTCTGATGTTAATGACAGTACTGAGAAAGTCACTCTTGAGTTAGGGGCAGGTACATTAAATCAATTGGATCACGAAAAAACTAAACATTACGATATTGTAGAACCATTTTCTGAACTTTTTAAAGATTCACCAAAACTTCAAAGGATAAATAAAGTATATGATGATATCAGCGAAATTGAGTTAACACCAAGGTATGATCGAATTACCTCCATTGCTACTTTTGAACATATCATGGATTTACCTGCCGTTGTTGCCCGCACGTGTATGATGTTAAATAGTAATGGAACATTGCGTACTTCAATTCCAAATGAGGGTACATTTTTGTGGACATTAGGTTGGCGAATGACAACGGGCCTTGAGTTTAAAATTAAACATGGACTTGATTATGGAGTTTTGATGAGGTATGAACATGTAAACACAGCTGATGAGATTGAAGAGATTCTAAATTATTTCTATGGCAAAAACAAGCTCAGCTGTTTTGGTCTTGGTAAACGGTTTTCGTTATATCGATATTATGAAAGTAGCGAACCTAATATAGATCTGGCAAAGGAATATTTGAATAGTATAGGTCAATAATTCTTGATTTGTTTACTTATGGATTAACCCTTTCAGATTAAATTAAACATTACTTTTGTAGAAAAATAATATATATGAATATTAAGGATTTTATTAGCAAGATAGAGGAAGAGTTTGAAGATTTACAACCAAATAGTTTGGTGCCATCTGATGTGTTGAAGGAGAAGTTTACATGGGACTCTATTAATGCACTGATTTTTTTGGCTCATGTTAATGTTGAGTATGATGTTGAAATCACAGCAGAAGAGTTGATTAAATCAAGTACTGTCCAGGATTTATACGATCTTGTTGAATCAAAAGTTCAAAAAAAAGCATAAATGGCAATTTTTCAGGTTCCAAATATTAATATTATCGGAATATCAGCTTGTGTACCTGAAGATGTGTATAGTAATTATGATTACGATTGGATTGGTGAAAAGGAACGTGAAACACTAATAAAAACAATTGGTGTTGAAAAAAAGAGACATGCGAAAAAAGGAACAACTACTTCCGACTTATGTTTCGAAGCAGCAAATGAACTAATTGAAGATCTTAATTGGAGTCGTTCAGAAATAGATCTTCTAATATTTGTTTCACAAAGTCGCGACTACATAATTCCGGCAACTGCTGGCTTGCTTCAGGAAAGATTATCCTTATCCAAATCTTGTATTGCATTTGATGTAAGTTTAGGTTGTTCAGGTTATGTTTATGGCTTGTCGGTTATTGGCAGCATGATGTCAACAGGTCAAATTAAAAAAGGCCTTCTTCTAACAGGCGACATTAGCACGCTTAACACTTCCTATCGTGATAAAAGTGCATTTCCTTTATTTGGAGATGCAGGTACAGCCACAGCAATTGAATTACAAGATGATGCTAATGCAATGAAGTTTAATCTTCAAACCGATGGATCAGGTTATGATGCTATTATTATCCCCGACGGTGGAATAAGGAATTTTGCAGAGAAAGAAACATCATTCGAATATCATAAAATAAGCGACGGTATTTTTCGAAATGGTTTCAATATCTCTTTGGATGGAATTAAGGTTTTTAATTTTTCACTAAGAGAGGTAAAACCAAATGTTTTGAAGTTGTTAAAAGAGAGTAATATTGAAATTGATAATATAGACTATTTTGTATTTCATCAAGCAAACAAGTTGATGAACGATACCATTCGAAAGCAGCTTAAAATAGATGCAGATAAGGTTCCTTCTTCATTAAAGGATTATGGAAATACAAGTTCAGCATCAATACCCTTAACTATAGTTACGCAGTTAGGCAAGGAGGTGGAGAGTAAGGAATTAACTTTTCTTTTGTCTGGTTTTGGAGTTGGTTTGTCATGGGGAAGTGTTGTTTTGCAGGTGAATAGTATAGTTTGTCCTCCTCTGTTAATACTTAAAAACTAAAACCATGTCTTTTTGTGAACTATCTGGGAAAACTATTTTGGTAACTGGTGCTTCATCAGGAATTGGTAAACAAACAGCAATTCAAATTTCAGAACTTGGGGGCAGAGTTATTATTACTGGTCGCAATGAAAAAAGGTTGTCCAATACTTTCAAAGAACTCTCAGGAGATAATCATATTAAAGTAATTGCGGATATTACTAATGAAGATGAAATATACAATCTGGTTGAAGAAATACCCAAGATAGATGGTTTGGTACATTGTGCTGGAATAGTGGGGCCAACACCAACTAAATTTATTCGTGAGGAAAATATTGAGAAACTAATGAGAATTAATTTCGAAGTACCAGTGTTGCTTACAGGTAGAGTTCTTCTCAGAAAAAAATTGAATGATAAATCTTCAATTGTGTTTATGTCTACAATTGCAACACGTATGCCTTATTTTGGTGGTGCATTGTACAATAGCTCTAAATCAGCAATTGAATCTTATTCTAAAACTTTGGCATTGGAATTAGTAAAAAAAGGAATTAGATCAAATTGTATTTCTCCCGGACTAGTAAATACACCGCTAATAAAAAAACCTCTTTCAGAAGGTCAAATGGAATTGGTTGATGAGTCTTTGGGACGTTACATTAAAAAGTATCCTATGGGAATTGGTGAACCCGAAGACGTTGCCAATTCAATTGTTTTCTTTTTATCCGATGAATCGAGATGGGTTTCAGGTACTAACCTGCTAATGGGAGGTGTGGTTCAATAAGGTTGCGACTAATTTACTCCAATCCATATTCTTTTATTTAAATATATTAAATTCGCTGTATTATGTATTTTGATGTTATGAGGTATAATTTGATTTTGGATTAGTAACTTGTACAAAACAAATAGTAAACAAAGTATTATGTTAGATTTTTCGGTAGTAGTCCCAGTTTATAATAGTGAAGAAACTCTTGTGGAGTTGTATAATCGATTATCAGCAGTTTTTGACGAAATTAATGGCACATTTGAGGTAATTTTTGTTGAAGATGGTGGAACGGATAATAGTTGGAATACAATTATAAAGCTGAAAAATGATTTCCCAGATCAAATAGTAGCTGTGAAATTAAATAAGAATTTTGGGCAGCATAATGCAACTATGTGTGGGTTTACATTTGCCAAGGGTGAGAGGATAATAACAATAGACGATGACTTGCAAAATCCACCTGAAGAAATTAAGAAATTGATTGATACTTATGATAATAGTAACAGTGATGTTACCTATGGTATATATACTAAAAAGCAACATGATTTTGCACGAAATGTTATGAGTAAAACAGTAAAAAAGTCGAACAAGGTTTTTATGAAAGGGATAGGCAATGGCTCTTCATTTAGGTTGATAAATCATAAAATCATACATCGATTACTTGAACATAATGTTACATTTATTTTTATTGATGAGGTATTACAATGGTATACCAATAAGTTTTCCTTCGTTATAGTTGATCATCATAAAAGAGAGCATAACAAATCGGGTTATAGTTCATTAAAACTTTTGAAGCTAGCTTCTAACCTTACATATTTTTATACAAATATACCATTGAAATTAATGGTTTATGGAGGTATGATTATTTCATTTTTAACATTTCTGCTGGCACTCAAGTTTATTATTCAGAAGTTATTTTATAATGTTCCACTTGGATATACATCGGTTATAGTTACTGTATTGTTCTCAACGAGTATAATTGTTTTTAGTCTTGGAGTAATTGGAGGTTACTTAAGTCGTATTCAGTCTGTTCAGAATAAAAAACCACAATTTAATATTGAAGAACTACTCGATTGATAGTTGTTAGTCTTCCTTGATTAAATAAATTCGCTTTTTTCCATCCATCATAATATCCAGTGGTTTTTTAAATCTAACATGAGTAAAGTATTTGCCCTCCTTAATTATCTCCTGTTTTTTAAGAATATTATATTTAATATAGCTAACCAATAACTCGGGCTGTACAGTAAAGTAACCAACATTCATGCTTGTAACATTATGAAAAAAGTGAGATCCTGATGATGCATCAAGAGGAAAATCATCCAAACTAGATTCAACAATAACCTTTGCATTTGAAATCATATGCCATTTAACAGGAATCCCAATCCATCTGTCGCGTGTTCCCCATCTTCCGGGTCCTATTAGCACATATTTCCGATTTTGCTCAATCATTGATTCGTTAAATTCCTCAATTTCAGATGCCATTTCAACGGTAGCTGATTTATCGAAGTTGTTGAGATTGGCATAAATTACATCCGTAATATTGTCAATAACACCATTTCCCATTCCTTGCTCAGAATAAAGCACAATAGATTCCTTGTTAATTGATTCAATATCAATATTGCAATCAAATCCTGCCTGTATAAGAGGTTTAATTTGTAATATGTAAAATGATGCTTTTCCATCACTATCCTTAGTTAGGTCAACAGCATATTCTATTTCAACGGCAGTCCCCATGGCATCTTTACCTAGTTTCAGAACCAGATCAATTGTTTTAGCAAGCGATATATAGTTGTATTTTAGAATATTAGCAAAATTGATTATCCTTGGGCCAGGTTTAGAGATACCCGGATAAACCGTGTTGTTATCAGGGTTATATACCGAAGCTAAATGATTTAATGTTCCATGTTGTTCGGTTATGCTAATATCATTTTCCGCTAACCCAGCCAGCTCTCCCTCAAGCAAGTTTAATTTTTCTTTATTAAGATCTATGGAATAGAATTTTACCTGAGAATTTCTGAATTGATCTTTTGTTGAATTAATTTCTGTGCTAGGGTACTTTGGTGAAAATCTATATGCCTTATTACCTTCAACAACATACTTCCCAAGACCTGCTGCAGCAATTGCAAAACCCTCTTCGGGTTTCATATGAGCAAATGGATAAAAATTGTACGATTGTGCTACTCCACTTAGGTGAGGGTAATAATGGTTTTCATAGGCATTTCCAACAGCCTCCTGAATTATAACTGCCATTTTCTCTTCCTCTATTTTGTAATCAATGGCTTTAACATATCCCTTTGCTGTATTTGAGAAAACAGATGCCATCACAAGTTTTATGGCATCTTCTGCCTGAGATAATCGCTTATTGATATCTGGATTATTATTGGGTAACAGATATGTTTCAAATATTCCTGCAAATGGCTGTGTTAATGAGTCTTCGAACATGCCGGAAGATCTAACAGCAATGGGGTTTTTTAAAACTGTAAGAAGGTCAAGTAGCTTGTCGGATAAAGATGAAGATAGTTTTCCGTTAATAAACTGCCTCTTGATTTCATCAAAATCATTGTTTATAAGTAACTCTGAAGATAGTTTATTATTCCTTAGAAAAGACTCAAATTCTTGAGTGCCTATTACAAAAGTTTTAGGTGTTCTTACCTTTATATCCGGAATAAATTTTGCAAAATTAAAATTATGAATAAGTGCATCAATAAATGCTAACCCTCTACCTTTACCGCCCAGTGAACCTCCTGCAAGTGTATATACATTTTCTTCAGAAATTTCAGTATTTGGACTATAAGGGATTACATTTCCCGTATCCCGCTCATTTCGATGTTCTCTTAGAAGAAATAATAATTCTTTGCGAAGATCAAGTGTATTTTTGAAATCATCTATTTTTTTAAGGTTAATAATGCTTGCTGCTCTAATTTCACCTCTTGCCATAAGCCACATGGAAAAATGATCGCGACTTGCATGAAATATTAAAGACTCATCTGGAATTTTCTTTAAAAATTTTTCAAACTCCTTCATATTTGATGCAACAGCAACAATATCACCTTTATCATCTTTAAATTCGAAATTGCCAAATCCTAAGAAATTTGTAATGAAATGCTCAAAATCTTGATATAGTGTATCGGAGTGTTTATGTATGAAAAGTGAATTGTAGTCTTTTGCAATTTTGTCATACGAACTATCTGATGACTGCAGTATAGTGGGTAGATTCTTTAGTTTACTTCTCGTATAATCAAGAAGTTTTAGACCTGCTTTTTCATCAAACTTTCCTTCTCGTTCAAATTTTATATCCGTTATAAGGCATGTAATATAATAACGATAGTTATTGATTATATCAGTGGCTTCTTCAAAATTTGTTGCCAATAGTATTTTAGGACGCGCACGCATGCGAAGTACTTTATATAACTCATCTGTACTTACATCATCAATAATTCTTTTGGTTTGTTCCAGTAACACTTTGTATAGGAATGATAAATATCTGGAGTAGTATTCCGGAGAATCTTCCACCAAAAGAATCACTCTTACTTTACCAAGTTGAGTATCATTCTCAACATTAATTTTATCCTCAAATAATTTAATTATTGAAAAGAAAATGCTAGCATCTCCATTCCAGGTAAATATTTTGTCGATATATGTTATTTCATGAAGTTTATTTGTGAAATAACTTGATTCTGCACTGTTGTTTAAAAGAAGAAAAACTGGAATAAAAGGGAAGGAGTTCTTAATCTGTTCGCAGATTATAAGGGGGGTCTTTGTATCAACACCAACCATATATATAACCAGATCAAAGTGCTTTTGATCAAGCAACTCCATAGCTTGTTTTAGGTTTGAAGCGCCAGTTATTCTTGGAAATGTAGTTAGGTTTAACTGGCCATACTGGCCTAACATATGTTCAGAAAATCTACCCTCACTTTCAATGGAATATGCATCATAGAGGCTTGAAATAAGTAAAATTTCTTTTACTTTAAATGGCATCAAATCGTGATATATATCTCGATTATATGTATACTTATTAAGAAATCGTTGCAAAAACCTACTGCTTACAGGTCCGTTCTTACTGCTTGCTGTTTCATCATTAATGCCATTTTTATGATGCTTTTCTTTTTCAGAATTATTTAGATAGTTGGTAATGGTCTTGATAAGATTTTTTATCAAAAAATCATTTTCATTATTACTTGAGTCAATGGATAACTTCTGTTCTTGTCCGCTGCAAACCTCAACTTTTCCAGAAAGTCCGGATTCCGAAATAAAACTACTTGAAATAACAACTTTATCATCATCAAAACCTCGTGATCGATATTCCGATTTATCGTATTCTATTTTTATGGAAATTTGATTAGCAAGATTGTTATGATAAGGTATGGATTCGATGATTCTTAGCAATGTTTCATCAATTCCTTTGTTTTCGGTTACAATCTTATTAATGTTATTGTTAATCTCGCGTATATTTAAATACTTGTATGATTGGCTTTCTTGCATTTACTAAAAATTATTGGCCTCAAATTTAGTTAAAACTATGAAAACTATTTAATATAGTTTAAGGGTATCAAGCTTTTTTTAGCAAACAAATTTTAGTATTCCATTAAACTTTTGGAACTTCAATTCATACAGACTCAATTACATTTTGTACATTCGCTTTTTTAAATTATTGGCCTTTTTCAAAGTATATGATAAAAGTTTCATTGATTGACGAACATCCAATTATTTGTGATGCCATTGCTGCACTTCTATCAGATATTGATGACGTGATAATTGCTAGTACGGCAAAGAATATAAAAGAGTTTATCACTCAAATACCCAACATTCAACCAAATATAGTTATTGCTGTTAGTCATAAACTTGACGATTTGAATGTGGCAAATGTTCATGAACTTGCTACTCATTATCCGAAGATTAAAATACTTGTGCTTTCTATGTATAATGACGAGAAACAGGTGTTAAGAATGATTAAAGCCGGAGCAAAAGGTCATATAGGTAGCGATACTAATCGTTCGGAAATACTAGAGGCAATTTACACCTTACGAAATGGGTATGAGTTTTATGCAAAAACCATTACAAGCATATTATTAAGCAGTTATATTAGTGATGAGGATATAAATAAGACCGAAAAGGAAAGTAGACAAAAAGATTTGTCGGCACGTGAAATGGAAATTTTTAAGCTTTTCGCCGAGGGAGACTCAAACCGTATTATTGCTGAAAAATTATTTATAAGTGTAAGAACTGTTGAAACTCATAAAAATAATATTATGAAAAAAATAGGGCTTAAAACAACAGTTGATTTAGTAAAATTTGCAATTAAGAATAGTATCATTCAGTTGGATTAGAATGATAGCAGTTCGTTTTTTAACTAGCCATTAAGTGCTTTCCATATCAGATCCTTTAATTTCATAATTCCGATATTGGCAACTGCTGAAATAAATATTGTCTCTACGTTTTCAGGGAGTGTTTTTTCTATTTCCTCCTTAAGTTCATCATCTAACATATCAGATTTCGAGATGGCAAGTATTCTCTTTTTATCGAGCAATTCGGGGTTATAATTATTCAGTTCATTATAAAGAATATTGTATTCTTTTTTTATATCATCACTATCGGCAGGTACAAGAAACAATAGAATTGCATTTCGCTCAATATGTCTTAAGAATCTTAACCCTAGGCCTTTACCTTCGTGTGCTCCTTCAATAATTCCAGGGATATCAGCCATTACAAAAGACTGCTGATCGCGATAAGCCACAATACCTAAATTTGGAACGAGTGTGGTAAAAGGGTAATCAGCAATCTCAGGCTTGGCAGCTGATACTACTGAAAGTAGAGTTGACTTTCCTGCATTTGGTAATCCAACTAAGCCAACATCTGCAAGTATCTTAAGTTCGAATATTACACTTTGTTCTATTCCCTCTTCACCAGGTTGTGCATATTGAGGCGATTGATTAGTGGAGTTCTTAAAATGGTCGTTTCCTAATCCTCCTCTTCCTCCCGGAATTAAAATATATTTCTGATTGTCTTCTGTAATTTCTGCTAGAACCTCATTTGTTTCAGGATCTTTTGCAATTGTGCCCAAAGGTACTTGAATTACAATATCCTTTCCCATGGCACCCGAACTTCTTTGACCACCGCCTCTTTCACCATTACCTGCTCTTAGATGTCGAGTGTATCGTAAATGAAGAAGAGTCCACATATGTGAATTACCTTGAAGTATAATATCTCCACCTTTTCCACCATCACCCCCATCAGGTCCGCCTTTGGGGATATACTTTTCTCTCCTGAAGTGTACCGAACCACTTCCGCCATTACCTGAACGACAGTATATTTTTACATAATCAACAAAGTTTGATATAGCCATTATTTTTTTTTTAGTGCAACTGAAGTATATTCATTGGCTGCAACCCTTCCAAAACTGTAGAAGTATATTTTTCATCTCTTAATAGTTACAGTTATACCTCAGATGCAAAACTTACTTGTGTAAAGTCAAGGATATAACAGCTTGATGACCTAATATTTAATCTTTTGCAAAAGTGATAATTATTTTAACACCCTAAGCATAAAATCGAAATTCTTGTTTTAAAATTTGTTTCGACACAAAATAATCAGACTCCCAAATATCTAATTATGTGAGCTCAAAAAAAGGTTATTTTTGCATAAATTTTGATGAAAATGCATAAGAAGGTAAATCAGGAAAAAGAAAATAAAATCAGGTTGGGCATTACCCATGGAGATTTTAATGGTATAAGCTATGAAGTTATTATTAAGTCTTTGGCTGACAATAGGATACTAGATTTTTTTACACCCGTTGTATATGGACTGTCCAGAGTAATGTCGTACAATAGGAAGAATTTAAATTTTAATGATTTTAATTTTAATACAATTAGAGATGTGTCAGGAGTGCGTAATAGCAAGGTTAATCTGATAAATTTAATTGAAGAAGAAATTAGAATTGAGTATGGCAAGTCAAATGCTGTTGCAGGAAAATATGCACATATTGCTTTAACAAGAGCAATAAAGGATATAAAGAATAATAAAATAGGAGCCATAGTTACCGCTCCCATCAATAAGGAAAACATTCAGTCTGAAAATTTTGATTTTCCAGGACACACAGAGTTTTTTGCCAATGAATTTAATTCTGAAAACTATTTAATGTTAATGGTTAGTGACAAGCTTAAGATAGGTACTATTACTGGTCATATTCCACTATCTGAAGTTGCTGGTGCCTTATCGGAAGAACTTATTTTAAATAAAATTAAAGTGCTGGAACATTCATTGAAAGTTGATTTTGGAATCGATAAACCAAAGATTGCCATACTTGGGTTAAATCCTCATGCTGGTGAAAATGGTAATATTGGTACGGAGGAAAAAACCATAATTCGACCAGCAATATTAGCCGCTAAAAAGAATGGAACTCTGGCTTTTGGACCTTTTGCAGCAGATGGTTTTTTTGCAAATGAATACACTAAGTTTGATGCTGTGCTTGCCATGTATCACGATCAGGGTTTAATACCTTTTAAAACCATTGCATTTAATAGTGGTGTAAACTATACAGCCGGTTTACCTTATGTGCGTACATCACCGGCACATGGCACAGCATATGATAAAGCCGGAAAAAACCTCGCCTCTCCTGAGTCACTTAGAAGCGCTATGTATTTGGCTGTTGATATACTAAAAAACAGACTGAAGCATAAGGTGATGAATAGTAACCCACTAGGTAACAACTTGTTGAAAGATTATGCTCGCACACCTGATGGCAGAGAGAATGGCAGTAAAAATGGCGGAAGAAATTCATCTGAGAAATAACATAAATGAATCATACTGCTTATACTGGCCAAGAAGTCGAAGAAATAATACAAGCTCGTTTAGTAACTAAGAACAAAGAATCTATTCGGATAAAGGATGTGTTAATTGATAGCCGCCGACTTATATCCTCAAAGGAAACTTTATTTTTTGCACTTACGAGTAAGAAAAATGATGGACATAAATATATTCTCGATCTTTACAATAAGGGTATTAGATGTTTTGTAGTAAGTAAGCTTTCCAAGGAATATTCTGATCTACCTGATAGCTCCTTTTTTGTGGTTAAAGATACTCTTTCTGCACTGCAGTTGCTTGCAGCAAGTCATCGTCAACGGTTTGATATTCCGGTAATTGGGATTACAGGTAGTAATGGAAAAACTGTTATCAAGGAATGGCTTTACCAATTAATGAATTATGATAAAAAGATTGTAAGAAGTCCTAAGAGTTATAATTCACAGATTGGAGTTCCTTTGTCGGTATGGCAGATGTCGGATGATCATGAGTTGGCAATTTTTGAAGCAGGAATTTCTGAGCCCGAAGAAATGCAAAAACTACAATCAATAATATTACCTGATATTGGAATATTTACAAATATTGGACAAGCTCATGATGAAAATTTTATAAACAGTACTCAGAAAACTGGTGAGAAGCTAAACCTATTTAAAAAGGTAGAAACACTTATATACAACACCGACCATAAAGAGGTTCATGGAGCAGTAATAAGATCAGGGATACTTGAAACAATAGAAACATTTTGTTGGGGGAAAGATGATTCTAGTGACCTTAAGATTCAAACCATTGAAAAAACTACCAGTGGCACTTCAATTCAATCAACCTATTTAAACGAGAAAATAAATATCTCCATCCCCTTTAGTGATGATGCCTCCATTGAAAATGCTCTTCACTGTTGGGCAACAATGCTATATCTTGGTTATACCAATGATACAATAAAATCAAGAATGATGGAATTGTCACCAATTGCCATGCGACTTGAATTGAAAGAGGGTGTTAATAATTGTACAATAATTAATGATGCGTATAATTCTGACTTTAATTCATTTGCCATTGCTCTAGATTTTATGAATCAGCAAAATCAACATCGTGAAAAAGTGGTAATATTCTCGGATATTATGCAAAGTGGCCAAAATAGTATTGATTTGTACACAAGTGTTGCTGAATTAGTTAAAAACAAAGGAGTAAGTAAATTCATTGGTATTGGTCCTTCCATTAGTAAACAAGCTGATAAGTTTGATATAGATTCCAGTTTCTTTAGTACAACAAATGACTTTATCAAAAACTATTCATTTGCCAACTTTGCTAATCAAACCATATTGTTAAAAGGGGCCAGAATGTTTGAGTTTGAAAGGCTTAGTGGAATACTACAACAAAAAGCTCATGAAACTGTTCTTGAAATTAACTTAAGTGCACTAATTGACAATTTAAATAAATTTAAACTCCGGTTATCAAATAATACGAAGATAATGGCAATGGTGAAAGCATTTTCGTATGGAACAGGTAGTTTTGAAATTGCAAATGTGTTGAAATATCATAATATTGATTATTTAGCTGTTGCATATGCAGATGAAGGAATTGAGTTAAGAAAAGCAGGTATTAATTTGCCTATAATGGTAATGAGTCCCGAAGAGCAGGCCTTTGACACAATGATTCGGCATCAGTTAGAACCTGAGATATTTAGCTTTAGGACACTTGACTTACTTGAAAGAACCATTAAAAAAATAGCACTTCCCCAGAATAAACCGGTAAAAGTTCACATTAAGATTGATACAGGAATGAACAGGTTGGGCTTTGTTTTTGATGATATACCTGTATTGATAAAAAGACTAAGAGCCAATCCTTTTATTTACATTCAATCTGTTTTTTCGCATTTTGTGTCAAGCGATAATAGTGAGTTTGATGATTTTAGCAATAATCAAATAGAGTTACTTAATTCGGTTAAAGAACAATTTAGGCATGCCTCTGACCATGAAATTATATTTCATATTGCGAATTCGGCGGCCATATCTCGTTTTCCACATAGCCATATGGATATGGTACGAGTTGGTATTGGATTGTATGGGATATCTGATAGTATGTCCAACTTGGAGAATGTACTAAGTCTTCGATCAGTATTGAGTCAGATAAAGGAAGTAAAAAAGGGTGAGAGTGTTGGTTATAATAGAAGTTGGATTGCCCCTATTGACACCAAGATTGGAATTGTATCAATAGGTTATGCCGACGGATTATTGCGTTCACTTGGAAATGCCTATCTTTTTGTAAAGGGAAAACCTACAAGGATAATTGGTGATATATGTATGGATATGTGTATGGTTGACCTAACCGGAATAGAAGCGGTGGAGAATGATGATGTAATTATTTTTGATTCAAATCACTCGGTTTCAAATCTGGCTATTTCAGGTAATACAATTCCTTACGAACTTTTAAGCAGAATTTCCCGAAGAGTAAAACGGATTTATTTTCATGAGTAAGTTAGGTAATCATAGGGTGTAATAACTCAAATCCATTTACATACTTTGAACTCTTTGATAATCTAAATGGCAAACTATTTGTTACTTCAGCTGATTCTTTCCCGTCATGTAATTGTCCATACTTTAGTTCAACTATTACATTATCACTAGTATGTTTTTCCATAAAACTATTAAACCTATTTCCAATTCCATAATAAGTAAGTTCATCATCTATAGTTAGCCTAAACTTATGATTAAAACTAATGAAATACTGACGGTGATATCTGTTAAGTAAGGCTGGTTTTAACATGTGCATAACCGATGTTACCCAACCGGGTAGCTTGGAAGATTTAAGTATATCTTGTATATATTCGTTTGTAAAACTATTGTCAAGTATAAATGGTTCTATTGGATATGATATTTTATTTCCAACCATTCCTTCTCTCATTTTAAACTCAAGTACTGGCTTGCTAATGTTTCCCATTAGATCGTCGTACCATCTAATTCTTGCCTTTTTACGACTACCTTTCCCCGATACATTATCAGTATAAAAGTCAAGGTCGTTTGTGTCAAAGTATATATTATTAATATGTCTGGGGTGATGAAGTCCTGAAAATAGGGCTCTGTTGTTTCTTACTTGTTGAACTATATCAGGATAATGTAGTTCCTCAATAACAAACTTTCTTTCGAAACGACTATTTTTGAAATTGAAAGGAGGGAAGTACATTTTATCAACTAAGGTTATAATCTAAAAAGATTTACTTTCTATAAAGGATACCCTGGCATCGCCTCCCAGTTTAGAAATTCCATCAGTAAATGATTGTAACTTTTCTGGTTTAGGTGAGTCAACCATAAAAGATGCTTCAATTACCTGTTTGTTTTCATCATATCGCTTAAGATGATATTTGCCAAACTCCCTGGTAATTATTTCAGTGATCTGATTTAGATTAACATCGCCAGCTTTAGCTGTTAGATTTAAATATAGATTTTGTCGTTTACTTCTTCCAGTAATTAAATATCTTGTCCAAAGAATAACCATTGCAATTGCAAAGGCTTCGATTACGACCATCGTTTGGTTTGCACCCAATCCTAAACCCAGAGATATGGCAAAAAATATGTAAGCAAGTTCTTCAGGTTCCTTAATTGCTGCTCTAAATCTAACGATTGATAGCGCACCAACAAGACCTAATGAGAGTGCCAGAGAAGTTTTAACAATGGAAATAATAAGCATTGTGGTAAATGCAATAAGTAAAAATGTTCCGGCAAATTGTCTTCTGTTTGAAATGGTACGAGCAGCATTTATATAAGTGTACTCAAGAATTATTGCTAATATTATTATTACAATTGAATTTATAAGGAAATCAGTTAATGAAACTTGTTGTTCTTGAGTTATTAGAAACTTTTGAAATAATCCCCACCTGTCATTCATTACCTATTGATTTTATTGATTGAAAATAAGCTTGCAAAATTAAGAAAAAACAAATGCTACACAAAAGCATTCGAGGAGCTATTTTATGAACAAAAAAACGCCGAGATACTTTAGTTATCCCGGCGTTATAATCTTTAGTGTTTTATTTAAAGTGGACTAGCTGTAACATATGATTTAAGTGAAAATAGTACAGTGAAAGTCACATCATCCTGATCTGTTTCTCCGTCAATGGTTACAGTAAAAGCTTTTTTGCCAAGCATTATATTACCTACAGCATCCCATTGTCCGTTGTTATTATCAAGAACCAGAATAGTACCTTCAGTTATTGGTTCATCAGTAAATTGCCATGTTGCTTCAAAATCACCGTTAGAAATATTCAGAATTGTTGACTTGAGCATAACATCCTTATCGATTGTAAGTACTTCACCACTAACTTCTAATATATCAACTTCCTTAATATTATCAATATATGTTTGATAATCGTTGTTGGTTGTTGGATCAATGGTTTCGGTAACGTTAAATACTCCATTTGTGCTTACCTTGCCTCCGGTAGCATCAACAGTAATATCAAATTCAGTTTGGTAATCAGCTGGAAAATTTACATAGAAAACTTCTTCGGCTTCTTTACAACCCGAAATAACCACACTTACAAATAATAATCCCAAAAATAGATTTGCTAGGTTTCTCATAATAGTATTTTTTAAGTCTTAGACTGCAAATATACGAAAATAGTTGCTTGAAGTAAAGGGCTTTAACATCTTAATAACATTAAAGTTACATAAGTTATTAATGGTGTTGTTTGTCATTCAGCATGAAAATTAGTTCCATATTGCACAAATTTAGTTTGATAATGATAATGTATTGATAAAAAATAAACATCAAATATGATACATATATTGATTAAGGTTTATATTATTAAATTTGTATCCGAAATGTATGACTGATAATAGTTTTCATACATGTAATAGACGTAAAATATTTAAAATGTTTATGATTATTTCAACCAAGAATGTTTTGTTTTATGTGTTAAAATCATCTCCCTTAATAGTAATTGTATTTGGTTCTATTTTGCTTTTTTCATGTGGGAGAAGCTCTATGGATAAGGTTACCCAGGTTAGTAAAGATTGTTATTATCTGCATTTGTCACACACAAGAACCGATTCAAACCCTAAGATGGATAGTGTAGCTGAACGAATAGACTTTAGTAGGTTTGATATGCTGTGGCTTGGTGGCGATCTTGCAAACTTGACTTCCAAAGATGATGAAACAATGATGCATGCCGATTCTGTATATAACTTTGGAGATCCAAACACTTTATGGACCTTGGGTAACCACGATTATACTGATGTAAGTTTGGTTTCAGAATATACTAATCGCCCTCTTTATTATGCCAGTCACAAGAATGGAATAACGTTTTTGGTATTTGATACTATGGATAGTTTGAGCAGTATTCTGGAGGATCAGCTGGAATTGTTTCATAATGTGATGGATACCTTAAAGGAATCTTCACATCTAGTAATATTGCATCATAAATTAATATGGATGTATGGAAATCCGATTCTTGAACCTCAAGCATTATCAATTTCAAATGTTGGTATAGGCGACTGTTCATTTTGCATTAATCCAAATAATTTTTACACTGAAATATACCCAGAATTAATAAAAGTTCTTAACTCTGGAATTGAGGTAATCTGTATTGGTGGTGACTTGGGAATATTTTCAAGTGAGTTTGAATTTTTAACACCCGAAGGAATTCATTTCCTGGCTTCGGGAATTAACTCCGGGGCATCCGCAAACAAAGCCTTGGTTTTTCATCATGATTTAATAAAAAGAGAGCTAAGCTGGAAATATGAATTACTGGTTAATTTGCAATAATCTATGGTTTTTAATGTTTCTGATCAAATATAAATCTGAGAATTATTTCTTTTCGAATTTTACTGAAGTTGTTTATACTTGATTGATTAATTAGGCCTTGTGAGAATAATAAATCTAATCTGTTGTAATTCAGCAAGATACTCAGGAATATTAAAATATGATCCATGTTATTTTAATCTTCAAAAAAGTTAATAATTTGTTCATTTGCACAAACATAAAT
>JAERTF010000064.1 GCA_016845105.1 Bacteroidota bacterium
TTATCATTGTGTTTTATTTATTAGGACCTAATACATTTAAGAGTTTAACTAAAAATAAATACTTCAAATCTAACAAGAATACTATTTTTGTTGAAGAAATCAGCAAAACGAAACCAAGGGTGCAAAATTCAGTTGGAACAAATAGCTATTTTCATTCATTGAATTTCTTACGCGCTATAATTAGTTTTTCACTAATTATATTTATTGCTCATGCAACCCAATCCAAAACGATGCATTGGCAGAATGATATTATACAATTAGATAATGATACACTCATATCGAAAGAATCAATAGAAACTCTAATCGATTCAAGCGAATATTATTGGAATATCAATAAAAACATTTCCGATTCATTGATCAATGTTGTTTTTAATCAACTATCCAATAATAAAGAAAACGACAGTGTACTTCTTGCCGACGCATATCACATACTGGGTAAGAATTTGATTTTCAAAAGAGAGCTCCAAGAAGGAATAGATGCTCTTAAAAAATGTTATCAGATAAAACGATTACATATCAGTGATAGTTGCAGCTCAATATCTAAAACTCTGAATTACATTGGCATCGGATACAATAATCTACGTTTGTTTGATAGTGCATATTATTATTACAATAAAGCAAAAGAGTTATTGGTACAGAATTCAATTTTTGATATAAATCTATATTTAGCAAACTTAAATATTGGCATATATTATTCAAAAATTGGTAAGTACAGCACAGCATTGTCCTATTTCGATACGGCTTATATTGTTCTTGAAAAAACAGAACTGATAAATGATAGTAGCCTAATGAGTGGATACTATTATAATTATGCTTTAATAACAACTTTTACCGGTAGGTTAAAACAAGCAAATAATTATTATGGTATTCTGGAAAACATATATGGTGAACTCCACGGTTATAATTCAATTAACCTGGCTGGCGTAAATAATAACAAGGGTATAAATTCATATCTGGGATGTGAATACTCAAAAGCCGAACTCTATTTTAAAAAGGCTTTGGATATCCATAAATTTAATGAATCAGAAGATAATCAAAGGATAGCTAGTATTCATAATAACCTTAGCAAAGTATATCAGAAGGAAAATGACTTCATCCAAACGATCAATAGCTGTAAATTGGGGATCGGATATAATCCGGACAACGATCTTAGCCTTACGTTAAATAAAATATTAGCTATTTCATATGCAGCAATTAATGATAAAGCCAATGCAACTAAATATTTTCTAAAGGCACTTGAATTATTGGATAACGAAAATATTAACCCCAAACGACCACAGGAATTGTACAGAGATTATGCCGATTTTCTGCTTAATACAAGTAGTGATTCGTTGGCGCTGGTTTATTATGAAAAAGCTCTATTTGAAGCAAGTATTCTAAATGAAGAATCCTCGGATCAATATGCCGAAATACTATCTAGAATTGGAAACTACTATCTGGTTATTAATCGGGATGCGAAATCAGCAATTGATTATTATAAAAAATCAATAAATATCTTTGACCTCAATAATATTGAATTACGAGGACATAATCACAATTTAATAACTGAAAAACAAGCAGAAATAGGCTTAGCAAAAGCAAACAGGTTACTGTATAAAAACACCAATAATATTAAATATCTTTTGAAAGCAGATTCCATTATAAAAAATGTACTGATAACTTTCGAAAATATTAGCAGTCAGCTTACTAAAAACAACAAACTTCTGGTAATAGAAGCAATGTATCCGGTGTATTTACTATCGGTTGAGACATCCTACGACATTTTCAAGTTAACTAATAATGATAGTTACTTGGAAGCTATTTGTATCTCAATGGAAAAAAGTAAATCGTCTGCACTATTGGCTGAGGTAAACAGCGAATTAGCGTTGAGAACCTCCGATTTACCTGCTGAGTTATTTAATTACGAGCATCAACTCAAAGATGAGATAAATGGCATACAACAAATGTTAAATAAGGAAAATACAAAAAATAATGTAAGTGAAGCGAATATAAATTTTTTCGAGTCTAATTTGCTTGTTTTAACAAATAAGTATGATAGTCTTATAGCAGAAATCGAAAGCCAGTCGCCCAAATATTACTCAATCAAATATGAAAATAATGTGATTGGTTTGGATGGTATAAAACAACATCTTAAAAGTGATGAAGTACTTTTGGAGTATTTACTAACTAATAATACAATATATATATTGGCAGTAACACATGATAAACATGAGGTAGTTTCCATCCCAATTGATTCATCGTTTTACTCTTCGCTCAACTATGTTATTTCACTTAAATATGTTGATTTAAGCAAACAAAACCTTAATAAGTTCAACGAATTTAAAAAGCATTCATACAAACTATGGAAATCATTAATTAAGCCTGTTATGGTTACCATAGGCCATAAGAAATTAGTTGTAATACCCGATGGGTTATTGGGATATTTACCTTACGACCTACTGATAGAATATGATTTTGAAACTGATAAAATTAATTACAGGGACCTTCCTTACTTGCTTAAAAGCCATCCGCTATCTTACTCATACTCAGCTACTTTAAAATATAATACATATTTCAATTCAAGTAAGAAAACTAAAACAAATATCCTTGCATTCTCACCAACTTACGAAAACAATTTATTATCAACTAATTCAAATGCCGAAAAATTAAGAGACTTACCTTTTGCCAAAAGAGAGGTTAAGAACATAGTAAAAAAACACAATGGCGAGGCATATATTGATAATGATGCTACAAAACAAAATTTTAAGAAATCTGCTGGCTCTGCAAAAATTCTGCATTTGGCTATGCACACAATAATCAATGATTCAATACCTCTGCAATCGAGACTTGTATTTCAAGATAATTTCTCTGATACAACTTCTAATTATATGTTTACTCATGAATTATATAGTATGGATCTAAATGCTGCAATGGTAACTTTAAGTGCTTGCAATACCGGAGTTGGTAAATTTAGTAAAGGAGAAGGTATAATGAGTCTTGCACGCGGTTTCGTATATGCAGGTGTTCCATCAATAGTAATGACATTGTGGGAAGTACAAGATGCTACAGGATCAAAAATTATGGAAAACTATTATGATCTACTGGCTTCAGGGTTGAAAAAGGATGAGGCACTTCAAAAGGCTAAACTTATCACTCTGAAAGATGCAAATATGGCAAATGCGCATCCTTTCTTTTGGTCGGCATACATCATAAACGGTGATACATCAGAACTAAATGTATCTAGTGGTAATAATTACTATTTTGTGATATTAGTATTTGTGTTGTTAATTGCAATAACTATCGGAATAGTATATCACACAAAATAACTAACTAACTAACGTTATTAAAACAAATATTATTTCGGTAGAATGATACATTAATAACTACTCAAATACCAATACATACTGAGTATCAAATATTATCATTTGCTTAATTTATCTATATTTAGATTTACAATAGCCTAACAAACCATAAATCTACAATCTAATTAGTACTTACATCAATGGAATTAAAAATAGAATAACCAACTAATCTGTCATAGTCAGGTACTTTTTCTCGATAGTAAACATAAATTGTATAAATATTCTTGGTTTCCCAATGATCCCCTTCAATAACAGAAACACTACCTCTTGATTTTCCATCAGGAACTGTTACAAATAAATAATTATAGTACCCTTGTTTTAGATACATTCTTCCTCTATACATATTATATCGCGAATCGTACCTTAGCTTACACTTATCGTCGATTTGCCAATTATTTAAAGCACCAAGAAGATAAACATTTGCATCTTTAATTTTCGGTTGCCTCAACCAAAACTCAACCCATGCATATTCTCCCTCGGTATTTGTATCTTGATCATTCCTAGCTTTAATTAACTTCTTACCATTTATATCCTCAACTATGCTATAAGGTTTTTTTGCCCTAGATTGGTCGGTATGCAACACAACCACATAACCATCCTGATCACTAAATATTTCTTTAATATACATTGATTGGTAATTATAACTCTTCATATCAAAATTTCGAAATTGATTTCCTCCTTCAAAAACAATTCCTTCACGATAATTAAAATTTAGCTGATTCATCATAACCGATGTTGGCACTAAATTCTCTTTTATATTATCCCATCTACCATTTTGTTGTATTGTTACCCGAATTCGTTGTTCAGGCTCAACATTAAACAGATCGGGTGTGAAAAGGCTGAAATCTATTTGCTGTTTTTTTCTCACAAACTCAAGGTTTTTAGGATAATAAGGTATGCTTGCCTCAACCCGAACCAATGGCTCAACAACAAAAAATCTTCGAGTAAATATTACTTCTTCACCATCGGAAGAATCGAGATATACCTTTAGTATATAATTTCCTGAAAGTTTAATTTGCATATCTCGTGATGGAAAACTTACATTATAGTGTATATATGGAGGAATTGCATTCAGAGAGAAGTCATAGTTAATAATATCTTCTTCAAAAAAACCATCCAAATAATCCATTTGATCCAAATCAGAAGTATGCCAATCGCGTGTGCAGTGAATAAAGGTGTATTTAAATTGATATGATTCGGGACTCATGTCATCAAATGAGAGTCTTAATCGATCTGTGGTATTTAGTCTTATCACAGGAGGGGCCAGTTGATCACCAGGAGGGTGAAGTAGAACAGTATGAATATTTTGGTCATATACTCTATCCTTATTCTCATAATTGGCAGAACTAGCTAATAAACTATATATTGTTGCTAATATGAAAGTGATTGTTATTTTATTAATCATGAAATATACTTTATATTAATTATATCTAGATTGTTCAATATTATTTCCAAATTTAGTAATTAATAC
>JAERTF010000065.1 GCA_016845105.1 Bacteroidota bacterium
GGCTTGATAGGAAAGAAATCGGGCAGCAACTTTATGGCACCACGACAAAGAAGCAATAGCCCAATTGAGTGTTCGCCGTTTTAGGATAAGTTTTCAAAAACTTATTGGCAATTACATTAATATCTAATTTGTTAACATTTCTTAATAGCGATGTTAGTTTGGTATTTGGTATATATTTGCATCAATAAAATGATCCTATTTATTTGTTAATTAAAGTATTTGAAAATGGCATTCATAAGTTTTGGAGAGTATATTGATGGTAAGGGGTATAAAGTTCTTGATGAAAGGCGCATGCGCGCAAGTGCTGGCATAATGCTTCTATTGGGATTAATTGCCTTTATAAACGGGTTTATTCTTAGGGAGTTTATGATAATTCCATATATATCAGGTTTCCTAATGATAAATTTCATGATAGGAATATTTATTAATCCTAAATTTTCGCCAACTGTTTTTGTGGGGTATTTGTTTGTTAGGAAGCAATCATCATTGCCAATTGGAGCAATTCAAAAAAAGTTTGCCTGGAGTCTGGGACTCGGGTTATCAACTATTATTTTTATTTTATCTCTATATTTGATATCTGATCCTTCGTATTTCGATCCGTTGTGCATGTTATGTTTAATATGCTTATTACTGTTATTTTTAGAAACATCTTTTGGAATATGTATCGGATGTAAACTATACTATTTGCTTATTTATCTAAAAATATTTAAGAAACCGGAAGAAAACCCCAACTGCATGGGTGATTCATGCGATGTATAAACTTAAAATCACAACATTTACAATAAGTCGATTATAAAATAATATCTACCATGAAGAATATTGCAATACTATTTCTATCAATCATTGTCCTGAGTTCATCTGCGCAGGAAAATATATCGTATCAAAAACCTTCCCAGGAAATATTAGAACTTGTTGATGTGCAGCTTGCACCATCTGTGCTGTTGGATGACAATAATGAATTCATGGTTCTTTTGTATCGCGATGCGTACAAGACAATCGAAGAACTTTCTCAGGAAGAACTTCGTCTTGGTGGATTAAGGATTGATCCTGTAACGAACATTGGAAGTAGAGTTACATACTATAATGATATTAAAGTAAAGAGTCTTAACAAAAAAAATGCTAAGGTTAAATCAATAACAGGGCTACCAGTGTCACCAAAACTGGCTAATTTTACATGGTCACCTGACCAAAAAAAACTTGCTTTTACTAATACTACCTCAAATGGTGTAAGTGTTTGGGTGCTTTTTGTTAATGAAGCCTCGGTAAAAAAGCTAACAAACGATAGTGTTAATGCTAATTTACGTGATGTTATTAATTGGTTTGAAGATAGTAGTTCCCTTTTGGTAAAAATGATTTCCAGCAAACGAAACGATTTAATTGATACAAAAAGTGCTGTGCCAACCGGACCTACTATTTCAGTAAGTGATGGTAAAAAAGCACAAAACAGAACTTATCAGGATTTGCTTAAAAATAAGAATGATGAATATAATTTTGAACAACTAGCATTATCAGAATTATACAAAGTATTCCTTGATAAAAAAAATGAATTATGGCTAGGGAGTGCAATGTACAAGAATATAAGCTTCTCACCTGATGGTGACTATGTGATGGTAGAAACAGTTGAAAAACCGTTTTCATATTTGGTTCCTTATTACAGATTTCCATCTAAAACAACAATTTACACAAAGGATGCTAAAGAGGTTGAAACGGTATTGGAAGTACCTTTAATTGAAGACTTACCCAAAGGATTTATGGCAGTCAGAAAGGGTAGAAGAAATATCCAGTGGCGGAGTGATCGTCCATCGACTCTTGTTTATACAATTGCTTTGGATAAAGGTGATCCGAAAAATGAAGTCGACTATCGCGATGAAGTATTTCAGTTGGAAGCACCATTTGATGGGGATGCAATAAGTTTACTAAAAACCATTAACCGTTTTTCAGGTATTGAGTGGGGAACTGACGATATAGCTATTGCTTATGATTATTGGTGGAACTCAAGAAATACGAAAACCTATGTTTTTAATCCTTCTGATATGAGCAAACAACCTGTTACTATATTTGATAGAAACTATCAGGATAGATATAGTGATCCGGGTGATTTTGTTACAAAGCGAAACAGCATGGGAAGTTATGTATTGGACCTTGATGGAAATAATGCATATTTGTTGGGGGATGGATATTCCGATGAAGGACAATTTCCCTTTGTAGATAAGATAGATCTTATTACAATGGACAAAGATCGAATTTATCAATCTCAGTATAATGATAAGCTTGAGAGTTTGAGAGAGTTAAATCCAGGTAAGAATCAACTATTGGTTCGAATAGAATCGAAAAGTAATTATCCCAATTATTATTTTAGAGATTTAAAGAAAAATAAACTCGAACAGATAACATTTTTTGATAATCCATTTAAAAGCATACAAGATGTACATAAAGAGGTAATTACCTATAAGCGTGATGATGGTTTAGAACTTTCTGGTACATTGTATTTACCCGTTGGATATGATACCGAATTAAAGGAAAAGATGCCAATGATACTATGGGCTTATCCACAGGAGTACAAGGATAAATCAAGTGCATCTCAAAATACATCAAATCCCAACAGATTTACCTACCCTTATTATGGGTCGCCTGTTTACTGGGTTACAAAAGGTTATGTGATTTTGGATGGAGCTGCTTTTCCAATACTTGGAGAAGGAGATACTGAACCAAATGATTCATTTAGGAAACAATTAGTGTCAAATGCCAAAGCTGCAATTGATGCCGTAGATAGTTTGGGTTATATAGACAGAGGCCGAGTTGCAGTTGGCGGTCATAGTTATGGAGCTTTTATGGTTGCAAATTTATTATCGCATTCCGACCTGTTTGTTGCTGGTATAGCACGCAGTGGAGCCTATAATCGAACACTAACCCCATTCGGATTTCAGAGTGAAGAAAGGTCGTATTGGGATGCTCCTGGAGTATATTACAATATGTCACCCTTTATGCATGCTGATAAAATGAAGACGCCATTACTTTTAATTCATGGTGAAGCTGATAATAACTCAGGAACATATCCAATGCAAAGTGAGCGATATTTTAATGCATTAAAAGGATTGGGAGGTCCTGTTAGACTAGTTATTCTTCCCAAAGAAAGTCATGGTTATAGAGCCAAGGAGAGCATACTACACTTGCTATGGGAACAGGATCAATGGTTGGAAAATAATGTAAGATTTCGTCAGATATTCAAGCCCCAGCCTTCGTTGGATGATTAATGGTTAAGTATTAATCTACCGTCATCGCGAGGGAAGAATAACCAACGCGATCTCCTTAAGTTTTACTTATTTGGTTTAAATGTTGATTACGTATTGACGTTGCTTAACATAGCAATGGCGAATATATCCTTAACTATTTGACAATGGTCTTCTATCATGTGAATCACAATTGTCCAATCCCAAGCATTCATATTTGATTAGTTTCATAAGGGGCATAAAAAATCCCGTAACTCAATGAATTACGGGATTTTATTATGTTTAACTAGTAATTATTATTTATTAGGGAACTACATAAATATTGGCATCATTTCTATAACCTGTTTTATCTTCGTACCAATCGGGATAATCAACTCCGGCTGACTGTGCCCATGCAGCAAATTTTAAATGTGCTGTTAGGATATCTGCTTTCTCTACAGGATAATTGAAATTAATAGGAACTTCTATTCCCCATGGTAATCCTGTTTCTGAAACATAGTACGTAGTAGGAGGATTTGAAGCATCGTGATAGGTGTCAAAATAATCCTCATCAACCAGATCTGTCGGTGGTTGATTTTTAAGGTGAATCTCATATCCTCTAACCTGATCTACAAAAATAAACGGATTGAATGGAGGTGTTCCAATACCATCCTGAGGTGTTTGGAAATGAGTAGTTACAGTACTTACAGTAGTTTGTATGTATCTTCCACCTGGTATAGTGTTTACCATTCCACCTTCCATAATTGTATTGATGGCATCGAATGGAATTATTACAGTAGTATTGGAGTGACCCATTTCAAAACCTTTAGGATCAATACTAACAGTGTTACCAAATTTCATACATCCTGTTACACTTTCAACCGTTGAAGATGGTACATCAAATTCGATTCCAAATCCATTATTTTGGGATGCTCCATCTGCCATAATCTGAAACTTTGTAATTACATCTACAATCTTATTTTGTGCGTTGGTTACAATGGTATAATTAAAGTTTACAACAAAATCATTAAAATCATAGTCACCATATCCCGGCCATAAATCTTCAAAGGCAAAACTACCAAAGTCAACCTCATTTGGGTAATATGAATTAAAAGCACGAGTGGCATCGTTTGGATAGGCATCTTCATTATCCGGAACTCCATCACCATCTGTGTCAGTTGTTCCACCAGTTCCAATGGTAATTACAAGAACTTTCGTGTCATCCCCGGCATCGTTATGAGCTCCAATGGTTATATTAAATGTACCACTTTCAATGGGTGTTCCACTTAGAACATTGCCACTTAATGTAAGACCAGCAGGAATATTTCCGCTTGCCGACCATGTCATAGGAGTTGAACCATCTGCAGCAATAGTATATGAAAATGGGAAATTTTTAGTTCCATTTGCTGTTAAATCACTTGTAATTGTAGGGGCAACTAAACCAGATCCAATGGTAATAACCAAGATCTCTACATCAGTACCATGATCATTATTTGCTGTTAAGGTTACGTCAAAATCACCAGGGGTTGTTGGTGTTCCATTAATTGTTTGGTTATTAGGATTAAAAGAAAGTCCTGGAGGTAAATTTGAAGCTGAATAAGTAATAGGATCTGTACCTTCTGCTGTTACGGTAAAAGTGCTAAACTGCACACCAGCCGTTCCTGAAGCGGTTAATGCATTTGTGATAGTTGGAGGTGCTCCTACAGTAAGTACCAAGGTCTCTGTTGTTGTTCCCCCAGCATTTGAAGCACTTACCAATATATTATATACATCTGCTGTAGCAGTACTACCTGTAATTCTTTGTGTAGCTGGGTCAAAAGATAGACCTGCAGGTAAGTTTGTTGCGGCATATGTAATTGGCCCTGTACCACTTGCTTCTAACAAGTAATTTATTGGTTGATTAATTGTTCCTGTTTCTGTTAAAGCGCTTGTAATAACTGGTGCTGCTGTAGGCTGCGTTATAATAAGCTCAAGAGTTTCAGTGTCTGTCCCCATTAAATTTGTAGCTGTAATGGTTATATTATAAGTACCAGGACTAGCGACTGTACCGGTAATAGTTGTACCATCAAATGTTAATCCTGAAGGTAGATCCGTTGCATTATAGGTGATTGGTGAGGTACCAGAGGCGGTAATAGTATATGGGGAAATTGCTTGTCCGGCGATACCACCAATATTTAACGAACTATTAATATCAGGAGCAACATTGATATCACAACTTGGGGCAGTAACATTATTAACACAATATGTTACATTAGTATATGTTGCATTATTATTATAATCGGGATCGTTTGCACATAAGTCAACATTAGTTATGTCCGCACCTGAGTTAACATCACCATCATCACTTGCTTTTATCTGAGCAGCTGGTGGATTGCTTGCTCCAACTATTTCTCCGTTAATTTTAAAGTCCTTTGTTTCAATTAAGCTTCCATCCCCGAGTGTGGTTTTTTTGTTGCCGGTTCCTGTAAATTCTGCTTCATCCTCAACTTTCATATATCCATTATTAGTAAATTGCCCGGATTGTTCAAAATCTTGTTTGCTACCATCAGGTGATTTGGATGAACTAATTATGTAAAATTGGCATTCATTTATTAATTCACCTGTATTTTTAATCTTAACCTCATCATCTGTTGTGAAGTTACCTTCATTAGTAAATTTACCACCATCTTTTATTTCCACTTTGACAGTTGAAGAAATATTAAAATAATTATTTAAGGTTCCTTTAATGTCACATTTATCACTTGATAGGTTTAAAGTCCCGTAATTATCAAGATAATGTGGTATACCACCTTTTTTGATATTTGCACTTCCAGTAGGTGAAATAGTAATATATCCGTCATGGTAACTACCACCCATTACTTGCTTAATAGTGGCATCACCACAAATATTAAGTGTTCCACCGGGATTTATTCTTAGCTTTTTTATCGTTACAAAGTCACCATAGTCTACGCACCATGTTTCGGTTCCTCCAATTGTCAAATCCGAATTAAAGCCATCAGCCAAGGTTTTATTTGCAGCACAATCACACCATGTACTAACTGTTTTTGAATTGTCAGTAGAGAAATCAAATTGAATAGTAGAGCCTTTTACAGGTACAGCCACATATTCATTTGCACCACTTGCTGATAACTTGGCAACATATACCTCAGTTAACCTTGAAGCAATTCTTAGCGGAAGATCAAATACTCCATTTTCATTTGCTGAACCGGAAATTATGAGTTTTCCACCTTTATTGGGATGTGCATCATAAATCTGTATAATCTCAAAACCGGTTGCTTTGGTACTAGCAAGTTTAATTGAAGTTTCTAGATTTGAAAAGCTTTCAAAATCAAATGATTCACTAATCTTAAGATCAAGAAAGTTATCAATATTATTATCTGGATTCTGTTGTCTGTTGTCTTTACGACAGGATGCAAACAGAAGGCTGATTGCGAATAAAAATGCAATTGAATAGATCTTAATTTTCATGGTACATATTTTTATGTTGTGAATACTCATATTTATTTTTATATAAAAAATCAATTATCAGGCCATAAACAACAAGTGTCATATAAACAGGTAATTACACTTAACCCTGATAATCACATATGTCTCATAATAGGAATATGATTCCTTTATGTAGACTCGAGTTTTAAAAGTACTAAATCTTTATCTATGAGGCAGTAAATAATGAACTGGCTCATTTCAAGAAGGTAGATTGATTTATTAAGATTATATATTAAAAAATTAGTGTGTAGAATGTATGTCTTTGTTTAATTGTGGCAATCTTCTATTGTAGTCTAACGGGTATGTTTTTATGTGATATAGCAAAACCCCTGGTTTTTCATTATCCATGCAACACACTATACTTTAAACATGCAAAATGATATTTTGTGGGACTTAGCAGAGTCGAACTGCTGACCTCATGCCTGTCAAGCATGCGCTCTAAACCAACTGAGCTAAAGTCCCTTAATTTTAATATCACATATTATAATCCAAGCAATAATAAGATGACAACAAAAATAGATATTTATCTTTTTAATATCATTCCTTATTACCAATTAATTATCTTTGGGCACAAAATTAGTACCATGTATAAATCAAGAATTTCAATTATTATCCTATTGTTAATTACTAGCTTTTCAATTATTGGTCAGGATACACTTAAAAGCATCACCCTCAAAGAAATTTGGTCTGATTATAAGTTTATGTCCAGATCGGTTAGAGGAATAAACTCATTGAATAATGGTAAGGAATATACAATGATTAGAAAGGGGTCGATTGTAGTTTATGATTACAAAACAGGAGATTCAATAACAACATTGGTTAATAAAAATGACCTTAAATCCGAAGGTAGCGATGAGTTGATTAAAATAGGTTCATTTAGTATGAATAATGATGAAAATATTTTTCTTATTCCAACCAAAACAGAGCCCATTTACAGGCATTCATCAAAATCAGAATATTATATCTGGGATATAAACACAAAGCAACTAAAAAAATTGTCAACAGGCGGTAAGCAATCTTTGGCTGATTTCTCACCAAATAGTGATAAAGTTGCCTTTGTCCGGGATAATAATATTTATGTTGTTGATTTAATAACAGGAGAAGAAAAACAGATTACTAATGATGGTAGTAAGAATGAAATAATTAATGGAACCTGCGATTGGGTTTATGAAGAAGAATTTGGTTTTACCAAAGGATACTATTGGTCGCCTGATGGTAAAAAAATTGCCTATTATAGATTTGATGAAAGCAAAGTAAAAGAGTATACCCTTGACTACTATGGTAAGCTTTATCCTGATCAGGAAACTTATAAATATCCAAAGGCTGGTGAGGACAATTCGATTGTAGAAATTTTAGTTTATGATCTGGAAAACGGATACACCACGAAAATGGATATTGGTGAAGAAACAGATCAGTATATACCAAGAATCAAATGGACTAATGATCCTCAGGTGTTGTCAATTCAACGCCTTAACAGGCTCCAGAATCATCTTGATATCCTACTTGCGGATGCTGATAATGGTGATAGTTATATAATGTATAGCGAGGATAATAACTACTATATTGATATTACTGATGATCTTACTTTTTTGTCAGATAATAAGCGTTTTTTAATTACATCCGAAAAGGATGGATACAACCATATTTACTTATATAATATGGATGGAACATTAAATAAGCAACTTACCAAAGGAAACTGGGATGTAACGGCTAACTATGGATGGGACGAAAAAAGCAAGTCTGTTTATTATCAGAGTGCCGAATCTTCACCATTAAATCGTGATTTGTATAAAGTTAATATTAAAGGAAAGAAAACTAAGATTTCAACAAAGGAAGGAACCAACCGTGCATCGTTTAGTAGCAATTTTAAATACTATGTAAATAATTATTCTAACATTAGCACTCCACCTGTTTACACAATTAATAAATCGGATGGAAGTGAGGTAAGAGTTATTGAAGATAATGAAAGACTTCTCAATCGACTTTCTGGATATAAGTTTACAGCCCCAGAGTTTTTTACATTTACCACACCCGAAATAACCATGCCCGATGGATCACAGGTTGAACTTAATGCATGGAAAATATTACCATATGATTTTGATCCAGAAAAAAAATACCCTGTACTTGTTACCATATATGGTGGACCGGGTTCACAACAGGTAACCAATTCATGGGGTGGTTTTAATACCATGTGGTTTGAAATGCTTGCCGAAAATGGGATTGTAATTGTATCCGTTGATAATAGAGGTACAGGAGCCAGAGGAGAGCTATTTAAAAAAATGACCTATTTGGAGTTGGGTAAATATGAAACTTTAGACTACATCGAAACTGCGAAATATTTAGGAAGCCTTCCTTATATAAATAAGGATAGGATTGCCATTTTTGGATGGAGTTATGGAGGATTTATGTCGAGTAATGCATTGTTTCAGGGTGCCGACTATTTCAATACAGCAATTGCTGTTGCCCCCGTAACAAATTGGAGGTATTATGATAATATTTATACCGAAAGGTTTATGCGTACCCCACAGGAAAACCCAAATGGATATGATAACAACTCCCCAATAAATCATGTTGATAAGCTCAAGGGAAATTATTTACTAATTCATGGAGGTGCTGACGATAATGTTCATCCTCAAAACTCCATGGATATGTTTTCGGCTCTTGTAAAAGCTGATAAACAATTTGATTTTATGCTCTACCCCAATAAAAATCACGGTATATATGGAGGTAATACACGGTATCATCTCTTCAATAAGATGACGAATTTCCTATATGAACATCTATTGGAGAAATAAACAACCTCCAATCATTCCGAAAGTAAACCCGATTTATCAAAACTCATAAATTATATGGAGGGTTCTTTTTCCTCGGAAAAACAGGCTGCTGTTGATACTAGATTTTTACATATCACTATGGATATGATGCAAATTTGGAATGACCGCACTGATGGTGCCTGGCTTGATGTGGAGCAAACTATTGTCTGGACTCCTGGAAAGCCATATCGTCAAAGTATATATAATGTTGAGTAATTAAATGAAAATACGTTTACCAGTACTAACTATAAGATACCCGACCCTCAGGAGTATATTGGAGGGTATAAAAATACATCTGTTTTTAACTCGCTCCCAACTGATAGTATTGTTGAATCAGGTGGTTGTTCACTTACACTAAATTACGAAAACAGAAAGTTTTCAGGAAAAACCCTAGAAGGAGATTGTAAAAATAGTTTGGGTAATGCTGCATATGCCACAAGTGAAGTAGAAGTAACCCCCCATATGTTTTATAGCCGGGATAGGGAATGGAATGAAAATG
>JAERTF010000066.1 GCA_016845105.1 Bacteroidota bacterium
CTATTCACTATTCACTATTCACTATTCACTATTTTGAGTAACAAATGTACTCATTGTTTTAATAAAAACAAGTGTTATTTGAAATTATTCTTAATTAGTTATTAAAAAAATATCAACTCCCTTGCCTTCTATCATTACAATTTTCTTTCGCCATAACGCAATACATGTGCCAGTTTTTATAAAATAATACTATTGTGTGAGTTATAATTATTGAGTACTTTTTTTATCTGATATGGTATACATAATCGGATATTGGCGGTTGGCTGCTGGCTTTTGGCTGTTGGTTGGGTTGGGTTGACGGTGCGTAGGAATGCAATGGAGAAGGGTTGTTGTTGTCGAGTTGCTTTATGATTCTCCGTCTTAACTTAATCTTAGCCTTAATCTGAATCTTAACACTCCATTGTAAAAAATATTGTAAATTTGAATTAAATTAAATCGTCGATTATTCAAAAAAAATAAATATGAAGAAAATTAATACAATTATAGCATTGCTGCTACTCGTTTCATTAACAATCAGTGCCCAAGTTGAAATTGCTCCTTCTGTGGGGTTTATGTTTGGAGGAAGAGTAAATTATTATCAAGGTGAACTGAAAATAACTGATAATATGGACTATGGTGTTTCATTAATATTTCCGGATATTAGCTGGGATACTGACCTTGAAATTAACTATACACGAATGGATAGTGAAGCTCGTTTTAGAGCAAATAGCGCTTATCCAAATTATGATGATGAAAATTTTGACATAAGTGTTAATTATATTCAAGTTGGAGCTTTGAAGAAATTTGGCGGCGATGATAAGTTTAATCCGTTTGGATCATTCTCTCTTGGAACCACAATATTTAGTCCTAAAAATGAAATAAGTGATGTTTGGAGATTTTCAATTACGCTTGGTCTGGGTGCAAAGTACTGGATCACTGAAAGAATTGGAATTATAGTAAGAGGTAGGTTAATGATACCAATGATATTTGGTGGAGTTGGTGGTTATGTTGGAATTGGTGGTGGTGGAACAACCGGTGGACTTACACTAAATTCCTATGCTTCTATTGTGCAAGGTGATTTTAACGGGGGATTGGTGTTTTCGTTGGGGAAGTAGATATAAGTAAGGTTAAGGTTAAGGTTAAGGTTAAGGTTAAGGTTAAGGTTGAGGTTGAGGTTGAGAGGATTTAGAACTCAATATCAACTTTAAACTCAAACTCAAAAGGATATGTATAAAAGTTTTCGTGATATGCCTGTGTGGCAAAATGCAATGGACTTATCAGAAACTGTTTTTCGACTGGTTGCATCCTTACCTAAAGCTGAAGATTATGGACTTACATCACAAATCCGCAGGTCATCAAATAGTATTTCAGGTAATATAGCTGAGGCCTTCGGTCGAAAACAAAAAAAAGACAAGAGTAGATTCTATCATATATCCCGCGGATCTACCTTCGAAACACAAAGTCACTTACTCTATGGTTGCAAAGTTGGATACTTCAATAAAGAAGAAATTGATTCTCTTATTAGCAAATATAATGAGCTAATTCATGATCTAAATAAGATATTGAAATCATTGGAATAGTTAAAGGTTAAGTTTAGATTTATGTATTGAGGGTTCAAAATCTTAACCTCGTCCTCAAACTCAACCACTGTCGCAACCTCAGTATCAAACTCAAACTCAATCTCAAACTCAACCTCAGTTTCAACCTCAGCCTCAACCTAAACCTCAATTTCAAACAACTATGCAAAGATTTAACTCATTCAAGATAGAACTCACTCAAAAACTCCTGAACTCATTCCTCCCAGGCCAATCCTCTCACCTAAGAATGGCTCCCATTACAAGGTTGGAAGAGATGAAGAAGGTGAATCTACACAAGGGAAATTCAGCAAATAACCCCAGAGAAAGTGCTGTACTAATTCTACTATATCCGAAAAATCATAGCATATATATCGCTATGATTAAACGTGCCACCGATAACACAGTTCACAGTGGTCAAATATCATTTCCGGGGGGTAAGGTTGAAGACACTGATAGTTCATTGATGAATACCGCACTACGCGAAGCAAATGAGGAAGTTGGCATTATTCCGGATTCAGTTGAAATACTTGGCCAGCTTTCAAAACTCTATATACCACCAAGTAATTTTGATGTATACCCATTTGTAGGTGTAACCGAAGCAACTCCGGTTTTTAATATAAATCATGAGGTTGAAAGGATATTGGAAGTTGACTTAAATACACTACTAAACCCAGCATCTAGAACCCACAAAAAAATAAAACATAGCAATAATAAAGACATCGAAGTACCATGCTACTATATTAATGGTGAGATTATTTGGGGTGCAACAGCAATGATAATTTCGGAATTGGTGGAGGTGATTGAATTATAGCTTGGCTTTTAGCAATTTGTCTAGAGCTCTCGCAATTGGTCTTTTGTCTTTTGTCAATTTCTTAAACGGGTATTTACTGGCTATCCTGTATTTACAAAGAATATCTGAATGAACTATTTAGTTAAGCACGCGTTACAAACGCTCGCTAGTATTAGAATTGTGAATCGTGAATTGTGAGTCGTGAGTCGTGGAGACACTTTCTCACTAAATGAGATTTCTCCGCTCCTTCGTCGGTCGAAATGACACCATTATACTTATGGTTTTATCATCATACTATGGGTACTGGCTGTTGGCGAATATCCTGAATTGTGAGAGATGAGTGATAATTAATTAAAAGTGAAAGATGAAAAATTTTAAATAAAATTTGAGGATTAGAAATAGTGGCTAGAAATGAGAAATTAGTGATGATATATTAAAAATGAGAAATGGAAGATTTATTTTTCATCTTTAATCTTTAATTTTTGACATTATCCCAAAAAGTGGAAAATGGGATATCGATATAATTTCAATCTTTCATCTTTAGTCAATCATCTTTAATCTACTATTTTTTAATTTTTTAGTGATTTTTTTGATGTTTTGATCGAAGCCACTAGAATAGCAATTAGTGAACTCACCTCCTCATTGAGTTTCTTAAATTGATTAACTGAAATGTAATCAGTATCATGCAACAATGATAGCCAATATCTGGTTCCGTTTGCCTCTTTTAAAGATATGCTAAATTTATGGATAAAATCAGGTTTTGATTGTGCAAATTCTGATTCCCGAATTAATGCCCCAATTGAGGTACCAGATCTTAATAATTGTTTGCTCAATACATACTCCTTGTTAATTTTAACAATATCCTTATAAAGATTAATTATTGAAATAGAAAAATCATAACTCTTTTTTGCCAACAGATTATTACTATTTTTCATAGCATCTTTAATCTTTAATCTTTCATCAACCAAACTTAGGCTTCCGCAGTTGGAGCACCCATGGTAAATGGTGGCATTCCACTATCTTTGGTTTCCTTAATTGGTCCATGCATTGATTCGAACTTACGGATATTATCAGCAAGGGCTTTTGTTAAACGTTTTGCATGTTCCGGTGTTAGAATTATTCTTGATTTTACCTTGGCTTTAGGAACTCCGGGTAACATCTTTACAAAGTCAACTATAAATTCAGCATGTGAATGAGTTATTATCGCAAGATTCGAATATATCCCTTCAGCTACTTCTTCCGACAAGTCGATGTTTATTTTTTTGTTTTTATTTTCGTCCATGGTTTTTATTATTTGATATTAGGCAAAGATAGGGAAAATGGTGGTTGGTCTTTAGTCTTTGGTCTTTGGTCTTTAGTCTTTGGTCTTTAGTCTTTGGTCTTTGGTCTTTGGTCTTTAGTCTTTGGTCTTTGGTGGTTGGTCTTTGGTGGTTGGTGGTTGGTTGTTGGTGGTTGGTGCAAATTATTATTTTCGAATAGAAGTTACAAGTGAATTAAGTTGTTTCTGAATTATAGTGAGTTCCTCAATAATTTTAGAAAATTCAACTTCAGTAATATAATTTCTATTTCTTGAAATAATTATCTGTGTTTCAACTTCAAAAGCGGAGCCTAAAGCTATTTCAATGAATCTGGCAAAATCATTCTTCGTTCTTCGAGCAGAACCTTCAGAAATATTAGAAGGAATAGATACTGCTGCTCTTGTTATTTGAGATATTAAACCAAACCTTTCTTTATCAGGCCAGTTATCAGATAATTGATATATTGAGTCAACAAACTCTATTGATCTGTTGTAAACATCTAATTTTCTAAAATCCCTCATACTTAACTATTTTTAATTCAAAAGTATTCATTTCCTTCAAACAACCAATCCCGAAATCTATTAAGACAACCTACAAAAGACCAATATCCAAAGACCTAGGACCAATAGCAAAGAAATAAAGAGATATCGTCGTTTTGCTTCCCTCGATATGACAATTCAGGGTTAAACCCTCAATCAAATAGATTCTTCGTTTACACTTAGAATGACAATCAAGAGAAACTAAAACACCAACAACCAAAGGCCAATATCCAAAGACTAAAACCAATAGCAAAAAAATAATGAGATATCTCGTTGCGTTGCTTCCCTACCAATGACAACTTATGCGAACATATTGTATATTAGATGATTATAAAGTGTGTGCTGAATGTAGAATAGTTAATAAAAAGATTATGAGAAAATCATCATCAGATTAACGGATTTAGCAGATTAGTTTTTCGCAGGGCGAAAAACGAAAATTCGTTTAATTCGTTTAATTCGATGATAAAAACAAAATTCATGATTTTTGAGCATGGCGATTTTATGTCATCATACTATGTGCGCCCTTTTTACCAAGGGTGTTGAGTCTCGATATGACAATTCAGGATTAAACCCTCAATCAAATAGATTCTTCGTTTACACTTAGAATGACAATCAAGAAAAACTAAAACACCAACAACCAACTACCAAAGACTAAAGACCAAAAACCAAAGACCAACAACAAAAAAAGCACCCAGATAAAAATCCAGATGCTTCTTATATTTTATGTAATCCGAACTTTATTCGGTTGTAGTATCAGTTTCTGGTTCTTCAACAACTTCTGCTGTTTCCATTACTGATTCGTACTCTTCGCGTGAACCAACTATTATATCGTTGTATTCACGTAATCCTGTACCAGCAGGTATTTTGTGACCAACAATAACGTTTTCTTTCAATCCAAGTAATGAATCGGATTTGGCAGCAATTGATGCAAGTGTAAGCACCTTAGTTGTTTCCTGGAACGATGCAGCACTAATGAAACTATTTGTTTGAAGTGAAGCTCTTGTAATTCCCTGAAGCACCTGTGTGGCAGTCGCAGGTTGAGCATCCCTTGATTCAACAAGTTTCTTATCTCTACGTTTCAATGATGAATTATCATCCCGAAGCTTACGTGCACTTACAATCTGTCCCTGAACAAATGTTTCAGACTCACCCGGATCAACAACAACCTTCATTCCGAAGATATCATCATTAACTTCCTGGAAATCCACTCTGTTAACCAATTCACCTTCAAGGAAACGAGTATCACCCGAATCAGCAACCTTAACCTTACGCATCATCTGACGTACTATTGTCTCAAAATGCTTATCATTAATCTTAACCCCTTGTAATCTATAAACTTCCTGAATCTCATTAACGATATACTCCTGAACTTTTACAGGTCCTTTAATTGCAAGTATATCGGCAGGTGTCATAACACCATCGGATAATGAAGCTCCGGCTTTTACAAAGTCATTCTTTTGAGCAAGAATTTGTTTTGAAGTTGAAATAAGATACTTCTTCTCCTCCCCTATTTTAGAAGTGATTATTACCTCACGATTACCACGCTTAAGTTTTGGACCAAAGCTTACAACACCGTCAATCTCACTTACAACAGCAGGTTCGGAAGGATTACGTGCTTCGAATAATTCGGTTACACGTGGCAAACCACCGGTGATATCACCAGACTTACCAAAGGCACGAGGAATCTTCACTAGTATCTCACCAGCTTTAATATTTTTTCCTTCGTCAACAAGAATGTGTGAACCAACCGGTAAATCATATGTACTTTCTACAGCACCATCTTTACCAAGTATCTTAATAACAGGATTTTGATTCTTAATTCTTGAATCAACAATTACTTTCTCAAAATAACCTGTTTGCTCATCTGATTCTACCCTGTAACTAACACCTTCAATAATATTTTCAAAGGCAACGCTACCTGCAACTTCACTGAGTATTACAGCATTATATGGATCCCAATCGGAAATAACATCACCTTTTTTAACTGTAGCTCCATTTTTCACATATAGATTTGCAGCATATGGAATATTACCGGAAGCAAGTATTACACCTGTTTCAGGATCAAGTAATTTCATTTCAGCTGAACGACCAATTACAATTTGGTATTTCTTACCTTCTGCATTTTTAAAATCAACACTACGTAGCTCATCAATCTCCAGAACACCATCATACTGAACTTCAATTTTAGATGTTGCCGCAATATTAGAAGCTGTACCACCTTGGTGGAATGTACGCAATGTAAGCTGTGTACCAGGTTCTCCAATGGATTGAGCTGCAATTACACCAACAGCTTCACCTTTTTGAACCATTCTGCCTGATGCCAGGTTACGACCATAACAACGGGCACATACTCCTCGTTTTGATTCGCAGGTAAGTACCGAACGTATCTCAACATTCTCAATTGGAGATTCTTTAATTGCTTTGGCAACTTCTTCAGTAATTTCCTTACCAGCTTCAATTACCAATTCGTTGGTCAATGGATTATAAACATCATGTAATGTAACACGACCTAATATTCTATCATAAAGGGTTTCTACAACCTCTTCATTCTTTTTAAGAGCTTTTATGGTAAGTCCCCTTAGAGTTCCGCAATCTTCCTCGTTGATTACAACATCCTGAGCAACATCAACCAAACGACGTGTAAGGTAACCAGCATCAGCAGTTTTAAGAGCCGTATCGGCCAGACCTTTACGAGCACCGTGAGTTGAAATAAAGTACTCAAGTACTGATAGTCCTTCTTTAAAGTTAGATAGAATTGGATTTTCAATAATCTCACCACCTTTGGCACCGGATTTCTGTGGTTTAGCCATTAATCCCCTCATTCCTGAGAGCTGACGAATCTGTTCTTTTGAACCACGAGCACCCGAATCAAGCATCATATAAACAGGATTAAATCCCTGATCATCATTTGACAATTGCTTCATTAAGGTATTAGTCAACCTTGAGTTAGCATGTGTCCAGATATCAATAATCTGATTATAACGCTCATTATTTGTAATGAAACCCATATTATAGTTACCCAATACTTCCTCAACTTCTTCATTGGCATTGGTAACAAGATCTTTCTTTTCATCAGGAATATTTACATTTCCTAAATTAAAAGATAGTCCACCTTTAAATGCCATGTTAAATCCAAGGTTTTTAATATCATCAAGGAATTGAGCAGTAATATCTGTACTGGTTTCTTTAAGAATCTCACCAATGATATCACGTAAAGCTTTCTTGGTAAGTAATTCATTAATAAAACCGTATTCTGCAGGTACAAACTGGTTAAACATAACCCTACCCACAGTAGTTTCAATAAGTTTATTTACAATTTTACCATCTTCTTTTATATCAACTTTTACGTTGATAATTGCATGAAGATCAACTTTATTATCACTATATGCAATGTTCACCTCTTCATGTGAATAGAAATTCATTCCTTCTCCTTTAACAGGATGATCAGGAGTACTTCTTCTTTCTTTTGTGATATAATATAGTCCAAGTACCATGTCCTGAGAAGGAACAGTAATTGGTGCACCATTTGCCGGATTAAGAATATTATGGGATGCAAGCATTAGAATTTGAGCTTCTAACACAGCTGCATTTCCAAGTGGTACGTGAACAGCCATCTGGTCACCATCAAAGTCGGCATTAAACGCAGTACAAACAAGTGGATGAAGCTGAATTGCCTTACCCTCAATAAGTTTTGGCTGGAATGCCTGAATACCCAAACGGTGAAGCGTTGGAGCACGGTTAAGCAATATGGGGTGTCCTTTTAGTATATTTTCTAAGATATCCCAAACAACGGCATCTTTACGCTCAACAATTTTCTTAGCAGACTTAACTGTTTTTACAATACCACGCTCAAGTAATTTGCGGATAATAAATGGCTTGAATAACTCGGCAGCCATTCCCTTTGGAAATCCACATTCGTTAAGTTTCAAATCCGGACCAACAACAATTACCGAACGACCTGAATAATCAACACGTTTTCCAAGCAGGTTTTGACGGAATCGGCCTCTTTTACCCTTAAGGCTATCACTAAGTGATTTAAGCGGACGATTGGAGTCGGTTTTAACTGCACTTGATTTACGTGAGTTATCGATTAGTGAATCAACAGCTTCCTGAAGCATACGTTTTTCGTTACGCATAATTACATCAGGGGCTTTAATTTCAATTAATCGTTTCAAACGATTATTTCTTATGATTACCCTTCTATAAAGGTCATTTAAATCGGAAGTAGCAAACCTACCACCATCAAGTGGTACAAGAGGTCGTAGCTCGGGAGGAATTACCGGAACAATTTTGATAATCATCCATTCGGGTTTATTCTCGGCCCTCTTTCTGGCATCTCTAAATGCTTCAAATACCTGAAGACGTTTTAGAGCATCAGCTTTACGCTGCTGTGAAGTCTCGGTATTAGCTTTATGACGAAGGTTATATGATTCTTTATCAAGATCCAAACGCTGTAATAAATCATGTACAGCATCGGCACCCATCTTAGCAATAAATTTATCCGGATCATCATCATCCAAATATTGATTCTCTGGGGGTAATGCTTCTACGATGTCAAAGTACTCTTCTTCGGTTAAAAAATCCAAGTAGTTAATACCATCGGCAGCTTTGATACCAGGTTGGATAACAGCGTAACGCTCGTAATAAATGATCATTTCCAACTTCTTGGTTTGTAAACCAAGCATAGCACCAATTTTATTTGGTAATGAACGGAAGAACCATATATGTACAACTGGTACAACAAGTTGAATATGTCCCATGCGCTCGCGACGTACCTTTTTCTCGGTTACCTCAACTCCACATCGGTCACAAACAATTCCTTTGTACCTAATCCTTTTGTATTTCCCGCAATGACACTCATAATCCTTAACAGGACCAAAAATACGTTCGCAAAACAAACCGTCGCGTTCGGGTTTGTAAGTACGGTAATTGATAGTCTCTGGTTTAAGAACTTCGCCGTGTGAACGGTCGAGAATCGATTCAGGTGATGCAAGACTAATAGTAATTTTGTCAAAACTACTTGGTATTTTGCTGTCTATTCTGAAAGCCATATATCTCTAATTATGTATATTATCAATTAAAAAGAAAAAGATTAGTCGAAATGTAGTTCAAGTCCTAATCCTCTAAGTTCATGTACAAGTACATTGAACGATTCTGGAATACCTGGTGTTGGCATTACTTCACCCTTAACTATGGTTTCGTATGCTTTAGCTCTACCTGCTACATCATCCGACTTAACAGTTAGTATTTCCTGTAGTATATTGGCAGCACCAAATGCTTCAAGTGCCCAAACCTCCATCTCACCAAAACGCTGACCACCAAACTGAGCTTTACCTCCAAGAGGTTGCTGGGTAATCAATGAATATGGTCCAATGGATCTGGCATGCATTTTATCGTCAACCATATGGTGTAGTTTTAGCATATAGATATAACCAACTGTAGCCGGCTGATCAAAACGCTCACCAGTTCCACCATCATAAAGGTAGGTAGTTCCGTTTTCAGGAAGCCCTGCTTCACTTAGGTATTGGTTAATCTGACCCAGTGATGCTCCATCAAAAATTGGTGTTGCAAAGTTTTTACCGAGTTTCTTTCCTGCCCAACCAAGTACAGTTTCATAAATCTGACCCAAGTTCATACGTGAAGGTACTCCAAGTGGGTTTAGAACTATGTCAACCGGTGTACCATCTTCCAAGAACGGCATATCTTCTTCACGAACAATACGAGCAACAATACCTTTGTTACCATGACGTCCGGCCATTTTATCACCAACTTTAAGCTTACGCTTTTTGGCTATATAAACCTTAGCCATCTGAACAATACCGTTTGGCAACTCATCACCAACTGATGCAACAAATTTCTTACGGTTAAATACACCTAGGTATTCTTTGTACTTTATATTGTAATTATTGATAAGAATCTTAACAAGCTCATTCTTACCTTTATCTGTAGTCCATCTATCAGTGTTGATATTTATATAATCGAGTGATGAAAGTACCTTTTGACTGAACTTTGTTTTTTGAGGAACAACGACTTCTCCAAAATTATTCTTCACTCCTTGTGAAGTACGGTTACTTACAAGTACTGATAGTTTTTCAATTAGTTTTGACTTAAGTTCAGCAAAAAGTATATCATATTCTTTGGTAAGAACTTCAATTACATCCTTTTCCTGAGACTTTGCATGTTTATCTTTTAGAGATCTTTTGAAAAGATTACTTCCAATAACAACACCTTTCATTGATGGTGGTGCTTTTAGCGATGCATTTTTAACATCACCGGCTTTATCACCAAAAATAGCTCTAAGTAATTTCTCTTCAGGTGTAGGATCACTTTCTCCCTTTGGAGTAATTTTCCCTATTAGTATATCACCTTCCGATACTTCAGCACCAATTCTGATTAGTCCTGTTTCACTTAGGTCTTTTGTTGCTTCAGCACTAACATTTGGAATATCATTTGTAAGTTCCTCGATACCACGTTTGGTATCACGAACTTCCAATGAAAACTCTTCGATATGTACCGAAGTAAATATATCTTCTTTAACAATCTTTTCAGATATTACAATAGCATCCTCAAAGTTATAACCTTTCCAAGGCATAAATGCAACCATTAGGTTACGTCCCAATGCGAGTTCACCATTTTTGGTAGCATATCCTTCACATAGAACCTGTCCTTTATGCACTCTATCTCCTTTACGGACGATTGGGCGTAGGTTAATGGAAGTATTTTGATTAGTTCTTTGGAATTTAGTAAGGGTATAAGTCTTTTGATCATCAGCAAAGCTTACCAACTTATCTTCATCATCACGCTCATATCTAATTCTAATGCTGTCGGCATCTACGTACTCAACAAGTCCGTCACCTTCAGCATTAATTAGTACGCGTGAGTCACGAGCAACATTTGCTTCAATACCAGTACCCACTAGTGGAGCCTCAGCATTAAGCAATGGCACTGCCTGGCGCATCATATTTGACCCCATCAACGCACGGTTAGCATCATCATGCTCCAAAAATGGAATTAAAGAAGCCGCAATTGATGCAATTTGGTTAGGTGCAATATCGATTAAACCAACCTCTTCTCGTGGAGTAATTGGGTAATCAGCTTGATAACGAACTTTTACCTTTGGATTAACAAATTGTCCATCCTCAGCAACCACAGTACTAGCCTGAGCAATAATTTTATTCTCTTCTTCCTCGGCACTTAAATATATGGGTTTATGATTGTAATCAATCTTACCCTCTTCAACTTTACGATATGGAGTTTCGATAAAGCCAAGATTATTGATCTTTGCATAAACGCATAATGAAGAAATCAAACCAATATTTGGTCCCTCGGGTGTTTCAATTGTACAAAGTCGACCGTAGTGAGTATAGTGAACATCACGTACCTCAAACCCAGCTCTTTCACGTGACAAACCACCTGGTCCCAAAGCCGAAATACGTCTTTTATGGGTAATTTCACTTAATGGATTAGTTTGATCCATAAACTGTGAAAGCTGGTTGGTTCCAAAGAAAGAATTGATAACCGAAGAAAGAGTTTTTGCGTTAATAAGATCGGTTGGTGTAAACACCTCATTATCTCTAACATTCATTCTTTCACGAATTGTACGAGCCATACGAGCTAATCCAACACCAAACTGGTTTGATAACTGTTCGCCTACGGTACGAACCCTACGATTACTTAAGTGGTCAATATCATCAACAATTGTTTTATTATTAACAAGTTTGATAAGATATTTTATAATTAGGATAATATCCTCTTTGGTAAGTACCTTTGTATCGTATGATGTATTTAGATTAAGTTTTTTATTAATCCTAAAACGTCCAACTTCACCAAGGTCATATCTTTTGTCGGAGAAGAAGAGCTTATCAAAAATTCCACGTGCAGTTTCCTCATCCGGAGGAAGGGCATTACGCAACTGGAAATAGATATACTCAACAGCTTCTTTTCCTGAGTTTGTTGTATCCTTTTGTAAACTGTTGAAAATTATTGAATAATCAGCAAGTGACTGATCATCTCTGTGAAGCAGAATAGTTTTAACACCTGCATCAACAATTTTTTCAATGTGCTCACTTTCAAGAACTGTTTCACGCTCAATGATAACATCATTACGTTCGATGGTTACAACTTCACCTGTATCCTCATCAACGAAATCCTCAAACCATGATCGTACAACTCTTGCAGCTAGTTTGCGGCCAAGAACACGTTTAAGTCCTGCCTTACTAACTTTAATTTCTTCGGCGAGATTAAAAATCTCTAATATATCTCTGTCAGTTTCGTAACCGATGGCACGTAGCAAAGTGGTAACAGGCATCTTTTTCTTCCTGTCGATATATGCGTACATGATATTGTTGATATCGGTTGAAAACTCCATCCATGATCCTTTGAAAGGTATGATACGAGCTGAATAAAGCTGTGTACCATTTGCATGACGATGTTGTCCGAAGAATACACCAGGTGATCGGTGTAACTGTGAAACAACAACACGTTCGGCTCCATTTACTATAAATGTACCCTTTGGTGTCATATAAGGAATCATTCCAAGATATACATCCTGAACGATTGTTTCAAAATCCTCATGATCAGGATCTGTACAATATAATTTTAGTTTTGCTTTTAGTGGAACACTATAGGTTAGTCCACGTTCTATCGTTTCCTCCATTGAGTATCGGGGAGGATCGACAAAATAATCCAAAAATTCTAGAACGAAGTTATTTCTGGCATCTGTTATGGGAAAGTTTTCAGAGAATACCCTAAACAGACCTTCATTCTTACGATTTTCGGGGTTTGTTTCCAATTGGAAAAAGTCCTGAAACGACTTCAACTGAACATCAAGGAAATCAGGATAAACTAATTGATTCTTCGTGGAGGCGAAGTTTACTCTTCCGGTTTTAATTTCAGTCAAGACTTATAAGTTTTTAGTTTGTCAATAGATTGATTACCAATCAAGTAAAAAAAGTAATGATGTAAATGAACATATAGGCAAACCTCTACCCCAAAATAGAGGTAGAGGTTCGCTATAATTAATCAGTATGGGTGATTACTTCACCTCAACTTCAGCACCAGCTTCTTCCAGCTGTGTTTTTAATGCTTCGGCTTCGTCTTTAGTAACGCCTTCTTTGATTGCTTTTGGATGTGAATCAACTAATTCTTTAGCTTCTTTTAGTCCAAGGCTGGTAAGTTCTTTTACAAGTTTAACTACAGCTAATTTGGACTGACCAGGAGCAACAAGTACAACATCAAATGCTGTTTGTTCCTCTGGAGTGTCATCACCGCCAGCAGCAGGACCCGCCATTGCAACAGCTGCTGCAGCGGGCTCTATACCATATTCTTCTTTTAATATTTCAGCCAATTCGTTAACTTCTTTTACTGTTAAGTTTACCAATTGTTCCGCAAATGCTTTTAAATCTGCCATTTTATTATCGCTTTTAAATGTGTAATTTACTTTTTCTTTTTACTAATTGTGCCTATGCTTCTTTTTCAGCTAAGGTCTTAAGTATTCCGGTTAGTGTATTACCTCCGGATTGTAATGCTGATACAACATTTTTAACTGGTGATTGCAATAGTGCAACAATATCAGCAACAAGTTCGTCTTTTGATTTAATGGAAACAAGGAAGTCTAGCTGATCATCGCCAATGTAGCATGTTTCTTCAATAAATGCACCTTTAACAATGGGTTTACTATTATTCTTCCTGAATTCTTTGATCATTTTAGCTGGCACATTACCTGCTTCGCTAAACATAACCGCAGTGTTTCCTACAAGTGTTGAGTATAACTCAGTAAAATCTTTATCAACGTTTTCCATAGCCTTCCTAAGAAGGGTATTTTTAACCATTACCAATTGAATTCCATTTTTGAAACTCAATCTTCTCAAATCGCTGGTATCTTCAGCGTTAAGAGCAGCAATGTCAGTTACATAGAAATTATTATTTTCTGTTAACTGCTGTGTTAAAGTATCAATGAGTTTTTTCTTCTCTTCTTTTCTCATAAGTTATTGTTCTTTTAACTATCAGTAGTTACCGATTTTTCGTCAACCTTTACTCCCGGGCTCATTGTACTTGAAAGGTTAATACTTTTAACGTATGTACCTTTTGCAGATGATGGTTTTAATTTGATAATGGTGTTAATTAGTTCAGCGGCGTTTTCAAATAATTGTTTTTGTTCAAAACTTACTTTTCCAACTCCGGCATGAATAATACCATATTTATCAACTTTAAAATCTATCTTACCAGCTTTCGCTGCTGTTACTGCTTTTCCAACGTCCATAGTAACTGTACCGGTTTTGGGGTTAGGCATTAAACCTCTTGGTCCCAAAATACGTCCCAATGCACCTACCTTAGCCATAACGCTAGGCATGGTGATTACAACGTCAACATCAGTCCAACCATCTTTGATTTTCTGAACATAGTCGTCCAATCCAACATGGTCTGCTCCTGCAGCCTTAGCTTCCTCCTCTTTGTCCGGTGTACACAAAACAAGAACCGTTTTTTCTTTACCAGTACCATGTGGTAGGGTAACAGAACCTCTAACCATTTGGTTAGCTTTTCTAGGGTCCACGTTTAGTCGCATACTTAGGTCAACCGAAGCGTCGAATTTTGTATAAGAGATATTCTTAACAATTTCAACAGCTTCTGATAAGGAGTACTCGTTATCGCTTTCGAACTTGGCTAAAGCTTCTTTGTGTTTTTTAGTCATTTTTGCCATATTCTTCTCCTGTTAACTATTTTGCTAACTAAATTTCAGAAGGAAACGTTCCTTTAACTTTCACACCCATACTACGTGCTGTACCAGCTACCATGCGCATTGCCGACTCAACTGTGAAAGCATTTAAATCTTTCATTTTGCCTTCGGCGATACCTTTTATCTGTTCCCAGGTAATGGTAGCTACTTTGTCGCGGTTAGGTTCTGAAGAGCCTTTTTTTAATTTGGCTACATCCATAATCTGAACAGCAACGGGGGGCATTTTGATGATAAACTCAAAGGATTTATCTTTGAAAACAGTAATGATCACAGGAATAACCTTACCGGCTTGATCCTGAGTACGAGCATTAAACTGCTTACAAAACTCCATTATGTTTACACCTTTAGCACCCAAAGCAGGTCCTACGGGAGGTGAAGGGTTAGCAGCTCCTCCTTTAATTTGTAATTTTATTAATCCACTTATTTCTTTTGCCATTTTAAACCAACGTTTAAAATTTAGAATTTCGTTTTAACTATTCCTTTTCAACTTGCATAAATCCCAACTCAAGTGGTGTTTTTCTTCCGAAAATTTTCACCATTACCTTAAGTTTCTTTTTCTCATGGTTGATATCCTCAATAATTCCGCTAAAGCTGTTGAATGGTCCATCTATTACGGTGACAGTTTCACCAACTATAAATGGAATATTTACTTCTTCACCCATTTCGGCAAGTTCATCAACTTTCCCTAGAATCCTTTTAACTTCAGATTCTCTAATGGGTTCCGGATTTCCTTTGGTACCTAAAAAATTAAGCACGTCGGGAACATTTTTAACGATATGAGGTATTTCACCGGTAAGTACGGCTTCGATCAGGACGTATCCAGGAAAATAATTTCGCTCTTTGCTAACTTTTTTCCCTTTACGTATTTGAAAGACCTTTTCAGTTGGTATTAAAATTTGAGTAATATGATCCTGAAGGTTTAGTCGTTTAACTTCACTTTCGAGATATTCCTTTACCCGTTTTTCTTTACCACTAATGGCTCTAACAACGTACCATTTTTTTCCTGATTGTTCACTCATTATACAGGTTTGGTTGTGATTAGTTAAAACAGTTAATAATTATATATATATGCAAACAGTGATGATTTTTAAGGATTAAAACAACCCATAAAATCTTTCAAGTATACTTGAAAAGGAGATATCCATCAAATAAACGACAATTGCGATTATAAGGGAAGCGACGGATACTACAATTGCACTGTTCTGCAGCTCACTCCAACTTGGCCAGGATACTTTATGCATCCATTCGTCATAACTAATTTTGAAATAATTTAATATACCTAATTTTGCCATTTCAGTAGTTATTGTTTTATTAGCACGGGTGGTAGGAGTCGAACCCACAACCTACGGTTTTGGAGACCGCCACTCTACCAATTGAGCTACACCCGTGTTTATTAAAATATTCTAAGGGTAAGTGCATAAGCAAATACCCTTAGAATATAATATAAATTTACTTATTAAAGTATTTCTGTTACCTGACCAGCTCCAACTGTACGTCCACCTTCGCGAATAGCGAAACGTAAACCTTGGTTCATGGCGATCTCAGCAATCAGTTTAACTTCAACGGTTAGGTTATCACCAGGCATTACCATCTCAACACCGTCTGGCAAGAAAATCTCACCTGTTACATCAGTTGTTCTGAAGTAAAATTGAGGACGATATTTATTATGGAATGGTGTGTGACGACCACCTTCTTCTTTTTTAAGGATATAAACCTCAGCTTTGAAATGATCATGTGGAGTTACACTACCAGGTTTGGCAATTACCATACCTCTACTGATTTCATCCTTACCAATACCTCTAAGAAGTAGTCCAGCGTTGTCACCAGCTTCACCTCTATCAAGGATCTTACGGAACATCTCAACACCAGTTACAACTGATTTAAGTTTTTCAGCACCCATACCAATAATATCAACAGGGTCACTTGTATTGATAACACCAGTTTCGATTCTACCAGTAGCAACTGTTCCACGTCCTGTAATTGAGAATACATCCTCAACAGGCATTAGGAATGGTTTATCCTGATCACGAGTTGGTAATGGAATCCACTCATCACAAGCGGCCATAAGTTCTTTAACTTTTTCTACCCAGTTTGCTTCACCATTCAATGCACCAAGTGCTGAACCTTGAATAACAGGAGTATTATCACCGTCAAATTTATAGAAGCTAAGAAGTTCTCTTATTTCCATTTCAACTAGCTCTAATAACTCTTCGTCATCTACCATGTCAACTTTGTTCATAAAAACAACAAGACGTGGTACACCAACCTGACGCGCTAGCAAGATATGCTCGCGTGTTTGTGGCATAGGACCATCAGTTGCAGCAACAACGATAATAGCACCGTCCATTTGGGCAGCACCAGTAACCATATTCTTCACATAATCCGCGTGACCAGGACAGTCAACGTGAGCGTAGTGACGATTATCAGTTGCGTATTCAACGTGTGCAGTATTAATAGTAATACCTCTTTCTCTTTCTTCTGGAGCATTGTCGATGGAGTCAAAAGATGCAAATTCTGCCAAACCAGCGTCCTGTAATGAAAGCGTGATAGCAGCAGTCAAAGTAGTCTTTCCGTGGTCAACGTGTCCAATAGTTCCAATATTAACGTGTGGTTTGGAACGGTCGAATTTTTCTTTAGCCATATCTAAAACTTATTTAAATTAAAAGTGATTCTTATTCGTATTCTTAATCTTTGAGCCGAGGACGAGAATTGAACTCGTGACCTCTTCCTTACCAAGGAAGCGCTCTACCCCTGAGCTACCCCGGCAATATTTTGAGCGGGAAACCGGGCTCGAACCGGCCACCTACAGCTTGGAAGGCTGTCGCTCTACCAAATGAGCTATTCCCGCCTGTTCATTAAGATGCAAGATTCAAGAGCCAAGATAAAAGACATATAACTTAATCCTGGCAGAAAACGAGGTAAGTCAAAAACGAATCTTGTTTCTTTTATCCTGTTTCTTGTTTCTAATTTAGTGGGGAGAGGAGGATTCGAACCTCCGAAGGCTGAGCCAACAGATTTACAGTCTGCCCCGTTTGACCGCTTCGGTATCTCCCCAGGTAATCAATATTTTAATGAACGAGCCAGCAGAGGGATTCGAACCCACGGCCTGCTGATTACAAATCAGCTGCTCTGACCAACTGAGCTATGCTGGCATTTTCTTTACTTTTTTAAGTACTTTTTAATCTAAACACTAGAATTATCAATACTCTCAGAACGCTGCCTGCATAAAAAAGCAGACCCCTGTTTTAAAAAGGTCTGCAAAAATATATACTTTAGAATTAATAACCAAAGAAAATCCAAAAAAAACTTAATTATTTTTTAAATTTTCCTTTATGTTTTTCTAGTTGTTTCTTTAACGCGCTGACAGCCGTATCGGTAGCCTCTTCAAATGAGTTACTTTGTTTTTTTGCATACAGATCATAACCCGGTATTTGAACCCTAATCTCTGCAATTTTATTCTCTCTGGTTTCTGCTTTATCAAGTTTTAACGTGATCTCGGAACCAATTACGTCTTCATATAGTCCGGATAGCTTTCCAACCTTCTTTTCTATAAACTGTTCCAATTTACTGTCAGCTTTAAAATGCACTGAATTAATGCTTACTTTCATGTTAACCTCCTTTATTTAATTTTGCCCGTGGATGGGCTTCGCTATATACTTTCTTTAATTTATCGATGGTATTATGGGTATATACTTGAGTTGCAGTTAAATTTGCATGCCCCAATAGTTCTTTTATGGCTACCAGTTCGGCTCCATTATTTAACATATGTGTGGCAAATGAATGGCGGAGCACATGTGGGCTTTTAACCTGCCCGGTTAATGCCGAAAGCTCCTTATTAATTATACGATATATTAATTTGGGATAAGCTTTAGCTCCCTTATTGGTTACAATAAGGAAATCATTATCAATTCCAAAACGCAATTCTTTTTGTTCAATATACTTAATAATACTATCAATTTGTTTTTTAGATAACGGTACTAATCGCTGCTTATTTCTTTTTCCAGTTACTTTTATGCTACTATTTGAATAGTCAATTGAGCTTACTGTAAGATTTATTAATTCACTTTGCCTTATTCCTGTTGTATATAGTAGCTCGATCACTAAGAAATTACGTATCTGTTCAAAATTCGTGAAGCTTTCACCATTATCCATATACGAGTTTAATTGATCTTCCTTAAAATATACTGGTAGTTTTTGTGGTGTTTTAACAGATACAATATAACGAGCAGGATTATCCGTTAATGATGTTGTTTTAATTAAATAATTGTAGTAGGATTTTAGGGAACTAATTTTTCTGTTTACCGATTTTCCTGATAACCCTTCATCAATTAAACTAACCATCCACGATCTGATCATATCCTGATTTACTTCCTTCAGGTTTTCTAGTTCATACTCATTATATATATAAGAGTTAAATATCTGAAGGTCGTTTTTGTATGCTGTTATGGTGTGTTTAGAATACCTTTTTTCTTTTGAAAGGTAAGATATGAATGGGGTTATAGTCATATATAAACAAAAAAAGAAGAAACTCTGATTCAAAAGTACAACAAAATACTTCCAAATCAAAATTTCTTCTAAGAATTCCCTTTATGAGCTAGTTATTAGCCCATCTCAGCTTGACGCAGCCCTTGAACATAAATCGCTTTGAGTTTCTGTTCTCTTTTAACCACTGATGGCTTATCAAATTTTTGACGAGCGCGCAATTCTCTCATTGCACCAGTCTTCTCAAATTTACGTTTGAATCTCTTCAGAGCTCTGTCGATATTCTCACCTTCTTTTACTGGAATGATGATCATATTATACCTACTTTCTTTTGTTAAATTAATAATTAGTTTAAGGGGCTGCAAAAATAATAGTTTTTTTTGAAATACAAATGCTAGGATAGTTTTTTTGTTGTTTGTAGTTGGCTGTTGGCTGTTGGCTGTTGGCTGTTGGCTATTGGCGGTTGGCTATTGGTTGT
>JAERTF010000067.1 GCA_016845105.1 Bacteroidota bacterium
CTAAAATATTGTAAGTAAACCAGAAGGTGTACGGAGTGTATGAAAAAGTTAATTACACGAATTATCAGTATTGTTTTAATAGAATTTAAAAAATTGTGAAGTATTAAAAATGCTTCAAATAGTTGTTTAAATATTTAATCAAAAATAATCATGCTAAACACAGATGTATTAGTAATTGGTAGTAGTGCTGCAGGATTAGTAGCGGCAACTACCGGAAAAAGAGTGTACAACAACAAAAAGATTACTGTTGTAACAATGATGCCAAAAACGCTTATTCCTTGTGGAATACCTTATGTTTTTGGATCAGTAGAGAAAACAGATAATAACATATTACCGGCAGAAAAAACGTTTGAATCTTCCGGAATTGATACTATTCATGATGAAGTAATATCAATAAACAGAAAAGATAAAAAGGTTGAGTTAAAAAAAGGGGAGACAATTATGTATAAGAAATTAGTAATTGCTACTGGCTCTGTTCCGAAGACTTCCGTTTGGCTTAAGGGGTTTGATTTACAAAATGTTTTCACTATTAAAAAAGACAAACATTATATAGATGAAATACAATCAAAACTGATGAGATTTAAAAGAATTGTCACTATTGGTGCAGGTTTCATAGGAGTCGAGATATCCGATGAGCTAAATAAAATAGGTAAGGATGTAACATTGATAGAGCAATTACCCAATATTCTTAGTTTAGCCTTTGATAAGGATTTATCAGCAATAGCCGAAGAAAAATTAATAAATAGAGGGGTTAAAGTAAGAACCGGCGAAAGTGTTAAAGAAATTATTGGTACTGATAGGGTGGAAGGAGTATTACTTCAAAATGGTGAGTTTATTGAAGCTGAGGCTATTATTCTTTCTTTGGGTTATATGCCTAGCAGTCAATTAGCTTCGAATGCAGGTTTGCCAACAACAAACAATGGTTTTATAGAAGTTGATGAGTATATGAGAACAATTGACAAGGATGTTTTTGCCATTGGTGATTGTGCTGAAAAGAAAAACTTTGTTACTCGAAAATCCACTCCTGTTATGCTTGCCTCCACAGCTTGTGCTGAGGCAAGGATCGCAGGCATGAACTTATTTAAGTTGTCGGCAATTAAAACATTTAGTGGAACTATTTCAATTTTCGCCACTGCAATTGGTGATACTGGATTCGGTGTTGCAGGACTTACTGAATCGGAGGCCGTTAATGAAGGTTTTGATATTGTTACTGGTGTTTTTGAAGGTATTGATCGACACCCAGGAACACTTAAAGATGCACATAAACAAACTGTTAAGCTTGTTGTTGGCAGGGAAGCAGGTGTTATTCTTGGAGGCGAAGTAATGGGAGGTTTATCAATAGGTGAGTTAGTTAATACAATTGGAATAATTATTGAAAATAGGATGACCATTAATTCATTGTTAACTATGCAAATAGGAACTCATCCCCTATTAACAGCATCTCCGGCAGGATATCCATTGATAAAAGCAGCTGAAAATGCATCATCAAAAATAATGTTTATACATAGTAATTAGATTGTTTGCACTGTGGTAGTGGCTTTGCCTGTTTTGGTTTTGGATTTTACCCACATATTTGGTTGATATAGATGGGCAGGTCACTACTTTTTATTTAAAAGCTCTTAAAGATGTTGAAATTATCTCAGCAGCACCTAAACGGAAGGAAAGAAAATCATTCAGAACGGATATTGAATCAGCAATTTTATGAGACCATAAAAAGACGACCTTATACCATTGATGATCTTGTCGGAATATTGGGCATTCATATCAATGAAATTAATAAGTATCTTGATGTACTCGAAGTTAAGAAAAAGATTGAAACTGAATGCTTAGACCAGGGAGTATTTTATCAAAAGAGGAAACAGATTAAATAATTGGATAATGAGAACATACCTTGATTGTTTGCCATGCATGATGAACCAGGCATTGAGAGCTGGAAGATTGGCAACAAATGATGAATCTAAAATCAAAAAACTTTTGGATGAAGTTGGAGATTCCATAAAGAATATATCATTGCATGATACTCCCGTTGAATCAGGGGCCATTGTATATAATCGAATAAAGGAAATTACAAATAATGAAGATCCATATAAGCAAACAAAAGCAACAAGTATAAATGAAGCTTTGGAATTATATCCATTGCTTGAGAATTATATAAAGGAATCCGATGATCCTTTGCTAACAGGTATTAGAATAGCAATAGCAGGTAATGTTGTGGATTTTGGCATGAGTAAAGATTTTGATCTTGAAAGGGATTTGAAATATATTCTGAATCAGAATTTCGCAATTTTAGATTATGAAATCTTTAAAGAACAGTTGAACAAGGCGTCCAATATTCTTTATATTGGTGATAATGCTGGTGAGTCGGTATTTGATACAATTTTAATAAAACAGCTTGGTGTTCCTGTAACTTATGTTGTTCGGGGTATTCCTATTATCAACGATGTTACATATCAGGATGCAAACGACTCGGGTATTGATGAAATAGCTGAAATTATTTCGTCAGGAACAACAGCCCCAGGAACAATATTGAAACTATGTACAAAGGAATTTGTTGACATCTTTAACAACGCCGATATGATAATTAGCAAAGGACAAGGAAATTATGAAGGACTTTCGAATGTTAGCAGACAGGTGTTTTTTCTCTTAAAAGCTAAATGTCATGTAATTGCAATGCATATAAATGTTAGCGAAGACGATATCGTATTATTAGCATCTTAATACTTTAGATAGAAAAAGATCTATAATAGAACTTGAACGATAAAAACCAATTTCATTTAGTACTTTTGCCTATGAAATGATAAATATAAAATCCACAATAATAGTTTTATTTGTGATTCTTACTTTTTCTGGATGTAAAAAGAGTGAAGAAAGTTGGAGTTTTTGTGAAGGATGCAACCTTAATGAATGGGTAGGCACATATGAGGGTACCGGAACTTATTTTAAGGAAGCAAATATGTTTAATGATTATGATGTACCAACTACAATAACAATTGAGAATCCCGAGGGTAATTTACTTTCTAGCATAGTAATAGCAGGAGATTATCTTAATCTGGGTTTTGAATCAAATAAATCAGACGATCATTATTATTACAGTATTGCAGGATCAGTAAAGACACTACATTTATCGCTATCACGAAAGGGTAACGATCTTAGATTGACAGGTACTGCTGAAGAATATAAAGGCAACCGGGTTGAATCTATCTCCTTCGAAGTTTTTAAACTTAAGTAAGATATTAAATTTTGGATTGAGCAAAAGAATATGCACCAATGGCAACCGCTTGTGAGGTTCCCAATTTACTTATTCCAATGCCAATTTTTTTAACAGGTGAATATGAAATCACTTCATCAGAGTTTGGTATTCGAATTTCAACATCTTCATTTTGCAAAAAATCATCATAACAATGTGGATTTTCCATATTATAAGCATACACTTCAAGTCGCGGGTATGATTGACCATCCTCTCTTCTGAACTTCCCATTCATGGCTTCGATAACTTTTGGCATAAACAACTTATGAGCACCTGATAATCCACCACCGATAACTATTAAACCATCAATTAAAGAAATAGCATTGGCGATGGTTTGCCCTAGGACAGTACCAAATATATCCCATGCACCTATGGCAGCATCTTTGTTTCCATTTTTTTCACCAATACCAATTTTATAGATTTCGGTTGGTTCTGGACAGTCTTCTTTTGAGATACCCGATAAATTACTATAAAGATTTTTTATACCCCTAATACTTAGGGTTTCTTCAATACTCATTTCTCCATTAAGAAAGTTATTTGACCGGTTAATTTCAGCTCCTGCTGAGTTATCTCCAATTAGTAATTTGCCATCAATAACTATTCCTCCACCAGTTCCTGTTCCAAGAGTTATACCCAATAAATTACGGTATTGTTTTATGTTTTTATTATCACCCAGAGCTTTGTTTATTATGGGTAACAGACCACTTATTGCTTCACCAAGTGCAAACAAATCTCCGTCATTATTAATATAAACGGGTATATTAAATTCCTTTTCCAGTATTGCTTTCAAAGGGACTCCTCCTCTAAAAAACGGCAAATTCTCCAAATCTCCAATTACTCCATTTTCATAATCTGCTGGTCCCGGAAAACAGAAACTAATTGATGTAGCTTGGTTTTGTGTTTCTCCATTAATGGATTGAAATCCTTTGATCAACTTCTTAATGAACTCATCAATTGAATTGGAGGGTGCAGGTATTGTTTTTGAAGCAACTACTTCATATGAAGAATTAATTGCATTAAAAACCAAATTTGTACCACCGGCATCTAGCGTTAAAACTATTTTACTGTTCATTCAAATTATTTATTAGTAACTAGTGTGCTTCAAGCCATGTGCTACCTGTGTTCATATCTACAACTAAAGGAACATTCAGTTTAATGGCATCTTTCATCTTTTCATCAACAATTTTCCTTATGATGTCTTCTTCTTTCTTGTATAAATCAAAAACAAGTTCATCATGTACTTGAAGTATCATCTTGGTCTTTAAGTTTAGTTTTTCGATTTCATTGTAAATATTAATCATCGCAACTTTAATCATATCAGCTGATGATCCTTGAATTGGTGCATTTATTGCATTTCGTTCTGCATATCCTCTAACAACAGCATTTCTTGAATTTATATCATTTAGATATCTTCTTCTGCCTAGGATGGTTTCAACATAGCCATTTTCTTTTGCAAATTCTATGGTGGTATTCATATACTCTTTTATACCTGGATATTTAATGAAGTAATTATTAATAATTTCTGCAGCTTCTCTTCTGGGGATTCCAAGCTGTTCACTTAATCCAAAAGCACTAACCCCATAAACTATACCAAAATTCACTGTTTTGGCTTTTCTTCTCATATCTTTAGTTACTTCATCATAATCAACACCATACACCCTGGCTGCGGTTGCAGTATGAATATCCAAACCGTTTTTAAAGGCTTCACTCATACCTTTATCTTTACTTAGATGGGCAATAATACGTAGCTCAATTTGTGAATAATCAGCAGCAAATAATGTGTATTCCTCATTTCTAGGAATAAATGCTTTTCGTATTTCTCTTCCTTTTTCTGTCTTTATTGGTATGTTCTGAAGGTTTGGGTTATTGGAGCTTAATCGTCCGGTTGCGGCAACAGCCTGATTATAAGAAGTGTGTATTCGTCCATCACGAGGGTTTACAAGAGCTGGAAGTGCATCAACATAAGTTGATTTTAGCTTTGTTAGTGAACGAAACTCAAGGATTTGCTCTACAATAGGATGACGATGAATTAACTTTACAAGTACTTCTTCACCAGTTTTGTATTGCCCGGTTTTTGTTTTTTTTGCTTTGTCAGTAATTGCAAGTTTTTCAAATAGTATTTCACCTAGTTGCTTAGGAGATGCAATATTAAATTCATCTTCAGCAAGCTCAAATATAGTAGATTGAATTTTAGCTATTTCTGTTTCCAGCTGATTGCTAAATTCGTGTAATGCATCCACATCTAACCTTATACCTTCTGTTTCCATTGATGCAAGTACAGGAACCAATGGCATTTCTACTTCTTCAAATAATTTCCATGTTTCTGTTTCTTTTAGTTTTGGTTTGAAAACTTCCATTAACTGAAACGTAATATCGGCATCCTCGGCAGCATATTCTTTTACCTTTTCAACCTCGACATTTCGCATACTGAGTTGATTTCTACCCTTCTTTCCAATCAATTCTTCTATGGAAACGGGTTTGTAATTCAGATATGTTTCAGACAGAACGTCCATATTATGACGCATATCTGGTTGTAATAAATAATGTGCAATCATTGTGTCGAAAAATGGTCCATCTACATGAATGTCGTACCACGAAAGGATGTTGATATCGTACTTGATGTTTTGACCTATTTTAGTTATGTTTTTTGATTGGAAAATAGGTTTGAACACTTTGGCAATTTCCTGGGCCTCGTGATAGTTTTCCGGAACGGGAACATACCAACCTTCATGTGGTTTAATGGAAAATGCAATGCCCACTAATTCAGCATTATTTGGATCAAGTCCCGTTGTTTCAGTATCGAAACAAACAGTTTTCTCCTTTACAAGTTTATCACATAATTGTTTTGCATCTTCGATATTATTAATAATATGATAGTTGTGTGCTGTTGAGCTAATTGATTCTAACTTTTCACTTTCTTCTTCAAACATTGTTGCTTGGACAGCTGAAGATTTTTCTTTTTCATCAGAACCGGAGAAGAAACGTTTGGCAAAATTTCTAAATTCAAGTTCTTCAAAGAGTTCCTTTAAATACTCTTCATTGGGTTCTTTTATTCTTAGCAACTCTTCATCAAATTCGATAGGAACATTTATCTCAATTGTTGCTAGCTGCTTTGACATAATAGCTTGATCTGCAAAGTTTATAACATTTTCCTTTTGTTTCCCCTTAAGATTATCTGTATTTTTTAAGAGGTTCTCGATACTGTCATATTCTCCAATTAACTTGATGGCTGTTTTTTCACCAATACCAGGAACTCCTGGAATATTATCCGATGCATCACCCCATAAGCCTAGTATATCTATAACCTGCTTTGGGTCACTTATGCCAAACCTCTCACAAACTTCATAAGGTCCCCAAACCTCAGCTTTATTACCCATTCTCGCTGGCTTGAACATGAAAATATTGTCACTTACAAGCTGTCCAAAGTCCTTGTCGGGAGTCATCATATATGTAGTAAAATCAAGAGATTCTGCCTTTTTCGACATTGTTCCAATAACATCATCAGCCTCATAACCATCTAATTGTAAAAATGGAATATTAAAACCCTCGATTAATTTATAGATATATGGAATAGATGCCGCAAGGTCTTCGGGCATTCTTTCACGATTGGCTTTATACTCGGTAAATGCTTCATGACGAAATGTAGGAGCTTTAGTGTCAAATGCAACTCCGATATGTGTAGGGTTCTGATTTTTTATTACATCAAGTAATGTGTTTGCAAAACCAAGAACAGCTGATGTATTTTGACCTTTACTGTTGATACGAGGATTTCTGCTTAGAGCAAAATATGCTCGGTAAATTAATGCCATTGCATCCAGTAGAAATAGCTTTTTTGATTTGTCCATATATTTATTTTGAAATTACAAAGTTAAACGAAATAGGATATATTGAGTTAATGGTGAGTGGTGAATTACGAATGGTCGAATATCCATACACAGATCACAGGATTTCATACATGATATCTAAAATGAATTTCGATAGTAGAATAATGAATTATATTAAAGTATTCGTAAAACTTCTCAACTTATTGCTGTTTGAAACTATTGAAATTGCGTATTTACTATGGTAGTATATTTTCCTAAATTTACTATCTAATTAATCAATAACTGTATTATGGCAAAAAAAATAAGCACTAAAGTGAAAGGACAGAATGATAAAAAGATTTTTGTACTTGACACATCTGTAATACTTTACAATCATAACGCCCTCAATGAATTTGAAGATAATGATGTAGCTATTCCCATTACTGTATTGGAAGAGTTGGATAATTTTAAAAAGGGTAATACAATTAAAAACTTCGAAGCAAGAGAGTTTATAAGGTTTTTGGATAGTATATCGGGCAAGTCGACAATGAAAAACTGGAGACGATTAAACGGACCAGATAAGGGTAGGTTTAAGGTAATTATGAATGAATTGAGTAAACTAGATGCCCGTCAGGTTTTCGACGATAATAAACCCGATCACCGAATCCTTAATGCTGCCATAAAACTTAAGGAAGACTATCCAAGTCGTAAGGTTATACTTGTTAGTAAGGATATAAATCTACGTCTTAAAGCAAAATCTCTAAATTTAACTGCCGAAGACTTTGAAACAGGTAAAGTAAAAAATATTGAATCACTTTACAGGGGTAGTTCCACTGTTGACAACGTAGATTCAGAGGTTATTGACAAACTATATTCACAAGGATTTTGTGAAGCATCTGATCTTAACATTGATGACCAACTTGCTAACCATTATTATATACTAAAGAGTCCGAGCTCATCAGCATTAGCATACTATAGCCCGGTAACAAATCGAATAGAACGTGTTGAAAAACATAGTGTTTCAAGGATAATACCACGAAATGCAGAACAGGTATTTGCACTTCACGCAATTATGAACCCGGAAGTAAAGCTTGTAACGCTTCAGGGTGTTGCAGGTACCGGTAAAACATTATTGGCTTTGGCTGGAGCGTGGGAGCAAAGACGAAATTTTAAGCAGATTTATCTTGCTCGTCCGATTGTACCTCTTAGCAATAGAGATATAGGTTATTTACCTGGTGATGTAAACGAAAAGATTAATCCTTACATGGAACCATTGTGGGATAACCTAAAGTTTATACAAAATCAGTTTGGTGAAATGGACAAAGAGTATAAACGAATAAGTGATGCTGTTGAAAATGAAAAGCTAATGATTACGCCGTTAGCTTATATTAGGGGTAGAAGTATTTCAAATATTTGTTTCATTGTTGATGAAGCCCAGAACCTTACTCCCCATGAGATTAAAACGATAATAACACGAGCTGGTGAAAACACTAAAATAATTTTTACGGGAGATATTTACCAAATAGATACACCATATCTGGATTCACAATCCAATGGATTGTCGGTACTTATTGATAAAATTAAGCATAATGATATTTATGCTCATGTTAGATTAGAGAAAGGTGAGAGATCAGAATTAGCCAATCTTGCCAACGAATTGCTATAGAGTATTATAATTCCTCTCTAATTATAGTTATACACTTATCATAGCTATTTGTCTCGAAGTAGGGAAGAGAATGATTTGTTTTCATATTAACCATAATACCACCTTACTTTAATAAAGTCGGGCTTTGACTACAGTTCATCTATCTTATTCAACAGTTGGGTAAGTATTATTTTCCCAATAGTTGGAGGCTACATACTTTCGTCGTCAATTATTAATCAAAATAAAAAACGATGAAAAAAAGTATGATCACGCTCGCAGTAGTTCTTATCTCATTTACAGTATGCGCAAGCACAACTAGTTTTAACAGTTCAATGAAGAAAAGCCTTAAGGAATTAAGAGCATATTCTGAAGATATTAGTTATTTGAAGTTAGGAGATAAATTTGCAGGGATAGCAGAAACCAACCCTAATAGATTCGAACCATTATATTACTCTGCTTACAGCTATATATTAGCAAGTTGGCAAGTAAATGAGTCATCAAGAAAAAAAGAGATTCTTTCAAAAGCAAAAATTAATATTGATAAAGCAATTAAACTGTCACCCAACAATAATGAGTTGTTGGTTCTTGAAGCTTTTTACTATCAGGCCATGATAATGACCAATCCACAAAAATATGGACAATCATATTCTGCAAAAGCTAATGGTTTGTTAGTAAGAGCTCAAAACATCAATGATAAAAATCCAAGAGCAGAATTTCTATTGGCTCAGAATATTTATTATACACCAACCGAATATGGCGGAGGTAAAGAAAAGGCTTTACCACTGTTTAAAAAAGCGGCAATTTTATTTAAAGAACAAAATACATCAAATTATCTAATGCCAATTTGGGGAGAATATACTAATAACCAAATGGTTGAAAAGTGTAGTAAGTAATAGTAAACAATAGTATGATAGTCTGGGCATAGAAACCCGGACTATCTGATTGATTGCGATTATTAGAACTGATAAGAAAAAACAATATTTTCGTAAAAATTGTTGAAATGAAAAATAAGCATCTCAAAAATATACTGATTATCCTGGTCATAAGTATAATTATCACTTTTACTTTTGACTTCGTGTATGGTGGTGATAATTTCCAGGTGATTAGCATTTTACTAAATGTACTTTATGGAATTATAATCGGAACATCAATTAGTTTAAGTGGAATTATTTCTCATTTCATTATTAATAAATATGATATTACAAAGAATCCGATCAAAACATATATAATTTTGCTCGTTGCAATTTTTTTGTTCATAACAATTGATGTGTTGCTAATAAATACACTTTGGTATCGATTTGTATTAAATATTCCATTTCAAAGGATTTTGTCTAGCTCAACAATTATAATTTCATCGATTGTTACAATATTTGTTGGATTAACTATATTCTTCATTATCCTCTCAAACACATTTATGAAGAGGTTTTTAGGCTCTGAAAAGGAAAAGCAAAAAGCAATAGAGGAAGCATCAATAGCAAAATTTGAAACACTAAAATCTCAAATTAATCCACATTTTTTATTTAATAGTCTAAACAGTCTGAGTACGTTAATACTAATTGACCCCAAAAGAGCTGATGAGTTTACATCTAGTCTATCTAATATTTACAGATATGTACTTGATAACCAAGATGAAGACCTAGTTTCTGTGAAACAGGAATTGGAATTTGCAAGAGTTTATATTGAGCTTCAGGCCATAAGGTTTAGTAACAATTTTGAAATAGATATTCAGGAGTTTGCAGGTGATGAAGGTACTATGATAATTCCTCTTTCTTTGCAGTTACTACTTGAAAATGTATTTAAACACAATATCATTTCACAAAAAAATAAAGTGCTTATTTCCATAAGTTTTGAGGATGATTATATAGTGATTAGGAATAATAAAACTTCACGAAAAGAATTCAAAGAATCACATTCGGTTGGTTTGTCGAATATCTTGAATAGATATGAATTGGTATCCGACGGTGTATGTATTATTGAAGATACTTCAATCAGTTTTACAGTTAAGTTGCCATTGGTAACTACAGATTAAAAGGTTATTATGAAATTACTTATTGTTGAAGATGAGTTGCTTGCCGCCAGTAGATTGGAACTGCTGTTTAAAAGTAATATTCCCAATTATACCATCGTTGGAATTGCTAAATCAATAGAAGAAGCAATTGATATAATTGAGAATAATGAGATTGATCTTGGCTTTTTTGATATACAGATTGAAGATGGATTAAGTTTTGATATTTTCGAAAAGTCAGATGTAAAGTTTCCTGTGATTTTTACAACTGCATACAACGATTATGCGATAAAAGCATTTAAACTAAACAGCATAGATTATCTTCTTAAACCAATTTCTGAAGTTGAACTAATCGTTGCATTAGAAAAGTTTGATAAAATATGGAATAAATCAAAGAGCACAATTAACTCTACTATTGTTGATGAAATAAAGCAAATTGTATCAGGTAATTACAAGGAACGGTTTACAGTAAAAATTGGGAATAAAATAGAAATTCTTAAAACTGACGACATTAGTTTTTACTATAGTTATAATAAGGGAACATATGCTAAAACTAATAACAACCGTGATGTGCTTCTTGACAATGCCCTTGAGTTAATATACCCCCTGTTGGATCCAAACAAATTCTATAAAATAAGTAGAAAACACATTGTGAATATTAATTATATCAAGGATATCTATGCCTACTCAAACTCACGATTAAAAGTAAATATGTTGCATGTTGGAGGTGAAGAACTCATTGTTAGTCGTGAAAAGGTCAAGTCTTTTAAGGAATGGCTTGAGAATTCATAGATATCCATTGACAATTAATATATTATATGCTATTTTTGCATCGTAAAGTCAGATGTAATGATTGTATATAATATTCATAATCATATTTCACACAACCCCAACAGTTGCCTTTTTGAGTGTTGGATATTCTGATAATTCCCATCTTCTGATATCAGTTAATTCTGATATTAAAGCCTCTATACAGTATTTATTACAAACCTTAAATTTTAGTATATCACCATGCAGGGGGTAATTTTTGATATAAAACATTTTGCCATTCACGATGGACCAGGTATTCGGCAAACCATATTTTTTAAAGGTTGTCCACTATCTTGCTGGTGGTGTCATAACCCAGAAAGCAGAAATATTGAGTTATTATGTGAGGAAACGACAGATATGATTGATGGAGTAAAAGTCAATTCTTCTAATATCCAGGGAAATAAATATTCTATTGAGGAAGTTGTTAAGGAGATAAATAAAGATGTTGTTTTTTTTGAAGATTCCAAAGGGGGGGTTACTCTTTCAGGTGGAGAACCACTAATACAGCATGAATTTGTAAAGAAAGTGTTACTAGAGTGTAAAAGAATGGAGATCCACACATGTGTTGATACCACGGGAAATATAAGCAGTGATGTTATTATAGATATATCAGGTGTGACTGATCTTTTCTTATATGATTTGAAACATATTGATGATTCGAAGCATATTAAATACACAGGAGTTAGCAATAGTAGAATTCTAAGAAATTTAAAACTGTTAGACGAATTAAAAAAGGATATTTGGATTAGGTTTCCATTAATCCCCGGATTTAATGATGATGAGAGTGATTTATTAAGAATGATGGAACTGCTTTCGAAACTTAAGCATACCTATCCGATATCAATATTACCATATCATAAAATAGGGAGTCATAAATATCGAAGGTATGGTATTGATTATAAAATGGAGGGTATCAACGAACCTACTGAAAATCAGATATTAAGAGTGCATAATATGTTCACAAATGCAGGATTTGTTTCCACTGTTGGAGGATAATTCTGTTTAAAATTAATTGCAATGAACGAGAGAGTTAAGAATTTAAGAGAAGCAAGTCAGAATGCAATACCAACAATATCAGCTGAAAGAGCATTGTTGGTAACAGAATTTTATAGTAGTAACTTATGCCAACAAGTTAGTGTACCCGTAAGAAGAGCAATGGCTTTTAGGCATATACTTAATAATAAATCAATATGTATTAATAAAGATGAGCTTATTGTTGGAGAAAGAGGACCTGCTCCAAAATCAGTTCCCACGTATCCCGAAATAAATCTTCATTCGATTGAAGATCTAGAAATACTTGATAGCCGTCCCAAGGTCTGGTTTAAAGCTGATGATGTAACAAAAAAAGCATATAGTGATATAGTTATTCCTTTTTGGACTGGTAAAACAAACAGAGAGAAGATATTTGCCAATGTTGATAAGAATTGGATGAATGCCTATGAAGCTGGTGTTTTTACTGAATTCCAAGAGCAAAGGGCTCCAGGACATACTGTGTTAGGCCCCAATATGTTTAAAATGGGTTTTATTGATCTAAAAAGCAAAGTAGCAGAAAGTATTAATGGCCTTGATTATTTTAATGACCCAGATGCGTTTTCCAAACGAGAGGAATTAAAAGCAATGGAAATTGCAGCTGATGCCATTATCAATTTTGCTTCTCGTTATGCCAGAGAACTTGAAGAATTAGCCAGAACAGAAAATGATGGTAATAGAAAGATTGAGTTAATGCAAATGGCATCAATTTGCAAGAGGGTTCCAGCAAATGCACCTCAAACCTTCCATGAAGCATTACAACATTACTGGTTTATACATATTGGTGTAATAACTGAAGTTAATCCATGGGATAGTTTTAATCCGGGTAGATTGGATCAGCACCTTTACCCATTTTACCGAAAAGAAATTGATAGTGGAACATTAACAGTAAATTCTGCGGTTGAGCTTCTTGGTTCGTTTTGGGTAAAATTTAATAATCACCCAGCACCACCTAAAATTGGAGTTACAGCAAAAGAAAGTAGCACATATACTGATTTTTCATTAATAAATCTTGGAGGAGTTAAATCGGACGGAAGTGATGCAGTTAATGAGCTAACCTATGTTATACTTGATGTTATCGAGGATATGCGGCTTTTGCAACCAAGCTCAATGGTTCAGGTTAGTAAAAAAAATCCTGATAGATTTGTAAAACGAACAGCAAGAATTGTAAAAACAGGGTTTGGACAACCTTCAATTTTTAATACTGATGCTATAATACAGCAGTTAACCTATCAGGGCAAGAGTCTTGAAGATGCCAGAAATGGTGGTGCCAGTGGTTGTGTAGAAACGGGTGCCTTTGGAACAGAAAGCTATATTCTTACGGGATATTTTAATCTTGTAAAAATATTTGAACTGACAATGCACAATGGAGTTGATCCACTTACAGGAAAAACAATAGGGCTAAGTACAGGAGATGTTACGAAGTTTAATTCATTTGAGCAGGTGATGGATGCATTTGGGAGGCAAGTAAAACACTTCGTTGACATTAAAATTAAAGGCACTAATATAATTGATAGGATATATGCAGATAATATTCCAGTACCATTTCTTTCATTGGTAATTGATGATTGTATAGTCAATGGGGTAGATTATAATAATGGAGGAGCGAGATATAATACAAGTTATATACAGGGTGTTGGTCTTGGAAGTCTTACCGATATTCTAACATCAGTAAAGTACAATGTTTTCGATGAGAAAAAGCTAACTTTTGCTCAGTTATTAGAAGCCACCACAGAAAATTTTGAGAATCAGCAAGAGTTGCGCAATCAATTTGTTAATTACACTCCTAAGTATGGAAACGATAATGATTATGCTGACAATCAAGCTACTTGTATATTTAATACTTTTTTGGAAGCTGTGGATGGTCGTCCAAATTCGAAAGGAGGACATTTTCGAATAAATATGCTACCAACAACTTCACATGTTTATTTTGGAAGCGTTACTGGAGCTACTCCCGATGGCAGACTTGCAGGAAAACCATTATCCGAGGGAATTAGCCCATTCCAGGGAGCTGACAGAAAAGGCCCTTCAGCTGTCATTAAGTCTGCTTCCAAAATCGACCATGTTAAAACAGGTGGTACCTTACTAAATCAAAAGTTTACACCAAACTTGCTTGCCGAAGAAAAGGGATTGGATTCGCTAGTTTCATTAATTAGATCATATTTTAGGATGGATGGTCATCATATACAGTTTAATGTTGTAACAGCTGATCAATTACGTGAGGCTCAAAGGTACCCCGAAGAACATAAAGATTTAATAGTCAGGGTTGCAGGATATAGCGATTATTTCAACGATTTGGGTGATGAATTACAAGATGAAATAATCAGACGATCTGAACATTTAGCATATTAGCAGTGGGTTTGTTTACTCGATTATGCTGAAAGTATTTCTCCCAGGTAATTTGAAATTCTGCCTTTGTAGAAGTCAGAGAGTTTTATGTAGTTGTGAGCTTCAATTTCGCAGTTTTCAAAACTAAAAAGCCATTGTGATTTTTCATTTTTTCTATTCCTGCATTTTATATTAAGTCTCATGGTATTCTGAACATCGTCAATTTCATATCCAATTATTTGGCACTTGAAACGATCATTAACTAAAGCAATGTCTTCTTTTGTAATGCATCCATTATATCTTTTTTCGAGTGTTTCATTGCAAACACCTGTAATACATAGTTGGGTTTCTTCTAAAATCACTGGCTCTTGTATGTCGGCTTCCAAATAGTCTTCAATAATTGCCCAGTCAATTTTCATCATTAGTTTGTCTGGGGTTCTTTCAAGTATTTCCAGGTTTGAGTTGTGTAAATCAATTCGGGAGATTCTACTATCTATTTTCATGCTTGTTTTGTTGTAGGATACTATTAGGCTTTGTTCTTATATAGTATTTAGGGTCAATAAATGAGGAAATAGTTGTATGATAAGTCAATAATTACACTTAAAAGAACCTTTAGTTAAGCTGTTCTTTATGATAACCAGTCAGCCGAACAGTAAAATCTAGTTGTTTATAAGAAGCGATTTATAAGTGATATACAGCTAGTTAATTAGTGTAAGGGTTGTTAATGCGGAATATTCTTCTTTGCCTACACAATTCTCCATTTGGTACGAAACCTTGTATATATATGTTCCGATGGCTGATGTTCTTCCATTATATGTTCCGTCCCAACCAATATCAGGATTTGCGGATTCAAACACCTGTTGTCCCCAGCGATTGTATATCAGTAGTTGGTAAAGGGCAACGTTACTTGTGTTCCCTACGGGAGCAAAATAATCATTGGTACCATCGCTGTTTGGAGTAAATGCATTGGGAAAAAATAACTTAGTTTGAACTTCTTCAACTTTAATTAAAATTGTGTCAGAGCCTTTGCATCCATATTTATCTACTGTAACCCATACGGTTGTGTCTTTTGGAATACTTACCAACTCAATTTTTTCAGTGGTTTCACCAGTTGACCATAAATACGAGGCTCCAGGGTTTGCGGCTTCCAATATAATTGATGAACAAGCTTCCATTTCAATATCGTTTCCAAGGTCTACGATTGGGTTTGGATGAATAGTTACTTCTTTCATAATGGTATCAATACATCCTCCATTTTTTAGAACAATTAATTCTATATCATAGGTGCCAGCCGTATAATATGAATGTATGGGAGTCATTTCCTGGCTTGTATTTCCATCTCCAAAATCCCAAAAGAGTTTTTCTACAAAATCGGGCAATCCTGAACTTAATGGATCGTATGGATATAATTCAATGGCTTTTCCAATGCATGCAGATTCTGGAAGAGGGAAAAAATCAATAAAACTTTGATATGAGAAATTCTTAAAATGAACTAATCTTTGTGACATGCAGTAAAAACCAAATTTACCCAAATCAAATGTTCCTACTCTTTTAAAAATGGGGTTATTATCAACTTTAATAGATATTATGTTTGATGTATAGATTATCTCTATTTTATAATCTTTGTATGCAACCCATCCAAGGGTATCATGATACTTTTCAGCAATTAAATTTCTAATGGGAGGATTATCAGAATCTCCATACATGTAGTTTTTTTGTTCATCAAGTGTAATAAAACCATTGTAATGTGATAGTCTGAATCCTTCATATGCGCTGTTCTCACTTTCACCTTTCCAGTCAAATAGATAAAAGTTAAAATTGTTGTCGTCAGCCAATGTTGTAGGATTATGGTATCCAAATACTAATCCCACAAAGTCAAGGTCATTGCTGGTTTCAACCGATATTGTACCCTTTATTAATACATTTATAAATTTCTGATTACTAATAAAGTATGAAGATGTGGTTGCGTCAATTGAACCAATAACGTGATTGGAGCCTAATACATCCCAAACACCATTGGGGGCACCTTTTCGTGACCAGGTACTGAGGTTAAGAGGTGTTTCGCATACCTGAGTTATTACATTAGATCCGATAAGAAAAACCATAAAGGCTACTATAGTAATTCTAATAATCATCAACGTGCAAATTATTGGCTTATTTATAATATTGACGTTAAGTAATAGATATTAGTTGCTTGACAGAGTAAATATTGTAGACAATTTTGGAAGATAATGTTTATTTATCGCTACTTAATACAAAATTATCTGTTTTTACTCCAAAGACGCGAATAATAATATAGAGACATATTATACCAAGTGGAAATAATATCCAAGGAGAAATTCCATAGGAAGCTGGAATTGTACCAACAAATATTGCAACAGCTCCTGTTGTTAATGCATAGGGTAATTGTGTGCGAACATGTTCAATGTGAGGGCATGAACTGGCCAATGAGCTTAATATGGTGGTGTCTGAAATTGGGGAACAATGATCGCCCAATACTGACCCTGTTAGTACAGCTGCCGCAATGTTGTGGAAAATGGACATTGAAGAATCATAATCCAATCCTGAGTTTTGAGCAACCAGCCATCCCGATGGCAGTATTAATGGGTATAGTATAGCCATGGTACCCCAAGAGCTACCAGTTGAAAACGAAACAAGAGCAGCAATTATAAATGTAATAACAGGCACCAGATATGGGGAAAGTGAAGCTTTAATTAATAAACCTGAAATAAAATCTGCGGTATGCATATGTTCAGTTATTAATGCGACTGACCATGCAAGAGTTAGTATTATAATTGCCGGTAGCATCGACTTAAATCCATGTATTATACTTTCAATAACATCCATTAGGCTCAATAAGCGTTGTGATAGTGTTAATATGATTGCTACAAATAGGCTACCCAGAGATGCCCAAAGTAAAGCAATATAGGAATCGGCACTACCAATTGTATCCGATAGTTTTTCGAAAAACCCCAATGTATTATTATTCCATACTTCCTGATTCCATCCTGTAAAGAGGAGTGCGGTAAGTGTACCAAAAATTATAACAAGCACCGGAATTATAGCATTAAAACTTCTAGGAGTAACTCCTTTTTTAGCTGTAACTTCTTCCATAAGATCATCAGCAACCTCACTGTCAATGGAAGGTTCGGGGTTGGTAATTTGTTTTCTGGCATTTAACTCGGCCTTAAGCATTGGGCCATAATCAACCTTATGCCAGATGAGTATAACCACAAATGCTAATGTAAAAAATGGGTAGTAGGAGTAGGATAGAGAATTGAAAAATACGCCATAGGCTGATTCATTTAAATTTAATGAGTTTATACCATCTTGTATATAGCTAAGTTCAGCACCAATCCAAGTTGTTACAAAAGCAACTGATGCAACGGGAGCAGCTGTGGAATCAATAATATATGAGAGTTTTTCACGTGAGATTCTTAGTTTGTCGGCAAGTGGTCGCATTGTATTACCAACCACAAGAGTATTGGCATAATCATCAAAGAAAATAATAACCCCCATAGCCCATGTAACTAATGAGCCTGATCTGGGGCTTGTGGCAAATCTTGAAATACGATTTACAATACCTTTCATCCCTCCATTTTTAGAGATCAGACCTACTGTGCCGGCAATAATCATTGAAAACAAAATTATTGCCAAGTGCCCACTGTTGTTAAGTGATTCAATAATGTATGTATCGAGGATAGCCAAAAATCCTTGAAAAATAGCCACAAAAAACATAGAACCTTTATAATAATAGATAATTCCGGCTCCAACCCAAATACCTACGAATAATGCAGAATAAACCTCTCGAATAATTAATGCGATAAATATTGCAATAACTGGGGGCAGGATTGACATCCACAATGGTATGGGATTAATAGGTTTAGAATGGGAAAAATTTCCAACGCTAATTTTTAGTGTTTCTTTTTTATCAAATGAGTATGGAATAATTAAAATTCCATTTACAAATTCAGCTTGCAAGGTATAATCTGAGATAATGACTGTAATAGGATTTTTGTCAAACATCTCAGCTAGTTCTTTATCGGTTATTGTTAGTGTAATTTTTTGTTGAACATCCCTAACAATAATATCAGGAAAAGCAATCTCAGTATTTTCATTATTGATTAATTCTACTTCATTGGCAAAACCTACAGCGGTACTTAAAATAAATGTTAAAAAAAATAATGGTGTAGCAAGAAGTCGCATTCATTTGGTTTTAAGAATGTGAAAATATGAAAAATGTTCTATGTAAAGCAATTGCACCATATATTGTTATACAAGTTAATTATATTCTACAAACCATTTCATTATATTTTTGTTCCTGTACTTGAGGAAAGGCAAATATTGTCTTCATTATTCTATAGCTGATTAATTTTTGTTTTTAAGTAAACCGTTAACCACCTTTAGGTTGTTTCTGGCCTCGGTATAATTTGGATTAATTTGTAAAGCAATTTTTAAGTAAGCAATGGATTCAGAATATTTTTCCTGTGAGGCAAGACAAAAGCCAATGTTATTATAAGTTTTTGAAAGATTTATATCATGGCTAAGCAACTCATAAAATATTTTATCATCATAGTCACTTAGGTTTTCTAGATAGCTATTTGCTTTAATAATATTATCAATTTTTCTATATGTATTTGAAGTGTCAGAGCTGGCTTTTTGATTTGATATCAGCATTCCCTTATATGAATTATTAATTTCTTTTTTATTATCGATTGCCAACTTAAAGTTTACAATTGCTTTATTCCATTTTTTTTGATTCATAAGAATATGACCGGCTTTTTGATATGATTTTTCGGGATAAGCCGAAGTGTCAGCAGCAAGTAAATAATTAAAAAGAGCTTTATCAATATGGCCTGTTTTTTCGTATATTTCACCTAGATTATAATAAATAACACCAGGGTACTCAGGATCCAAAGTCAGCAACTCATTAAAGGCCAGAATTGACTTATTAAAATCCCCCTTTTTTTGGTAGGCTACAGCTAGATTTGCAATTGCACCTTTAAGATCAGGAACAATTTTCAATGCTGTAATATATTGTTGAATAGCTTCGTTGTATTTTTTTGATTTTAAATAATTATCGCCGGCATTTTTTATACTTATTGCTTCAACATTTTTACCGGGATCTGATAATTCTACAAGCCAACTGGGACCAACAATTGTTAGTACTCCCATTATTAATAGTATCCCCCATATAGTAAGAATGAAATATGTTATTACAGTGTTTGTCTTCATCCTTCAATCTAATTATTGTGATAAATCAATGTTGGCTTTTTTCCCTCATTTTTTAATCTATTAAAAGTAACCACTGCTTCATCATTATTTTGTAGAATAATCTGTATTCCTTTACTGTCCGACTTATCATATACAAATTGCGCAACATCAGTCAGAGGAAATCCTTTGCCTCCTGTTGCATCTGAACCCTTTCCAAAAACTATAATTTTATCACAAAGTTTAAAAATAGTTTTCTGATCCCTTTGGTTGAATGTTTTTTTCTTATCAACCAACCTGAATGATCCATTGGGAAAAATAAGCACATCGAAATAGATTATGGGAATTCCTTTATAGATTAATATATGATTCTTATTGTAAGTAATATTGTCGTTGAAATGATTTTGAAATGAATATACCTGAATAATAATAACAATGGCTGCGAATGCTATGATAATATTTCTTGGAAATTTAAACTGTGATAAATGAATTATTAGAAATATTATTCCGGCAACTATAAGTGTAATAAAAATAGTGGAGAGTATATATATTGTTTCGGTTAATAACGATGCAATTACCATGAAAAAGTATGCCAGAATAAACAGAAATACCAATAATGATAGGGGGCTCTTGATGTAATTTATTGCACGTTGTTGTCTGATTTTCCATCCATTTTTAATTAAACTTCCATTTTCAAGGATGAAGAAAACAAAGAATAATCCAATCATTGTACCCCACATATCTTTCGAAATATCCCCAACATCAAAAACCCGGTTTGAAAGAGGCATTTGAAGAAATTCATCCAAAGTTGATGTTGCCAATGCAGATAAAAAAGTATAAAGTATTATCCTTTGGGGATTTGTGTTTTTTATTGATAATGCTCTGTAGTTAAGATAAGCAAAAATTGCATATGCAAAATAATGCCAGTTGAATTGAAGTTCATAAAATTTATGATCAAAATAATAATCAGTGGATTTTTGTCCTATCCAAAGAAGAACTATAACAATAATCCAACTTATTAATCTTAGCTTATTGAGTTTTTTGTAGGAAAAAACAAGAATAATTGCAATCAGTATTAAAGCTACAGCAACGGTTACTGGAATACTAAAATCTAAAACCTCAAATGTAAGAGCTGACAGTTCACCAATAACTGATTGCAGATAGTTTTGAAGTAGTAAAAAAGGAGTGGCAATAAGAAGTAGTATATATAGTATGCGATGAGTTTCGGGCCTAAATATTATTCCTGATTTTTCATTCACAACTGCAAATTTATGAAAATTGTAGTCTAATCATAAAGTAATTTTCACTTGCCAGAGATATAGGTTTTATTCTGTGAAATAAATTGTTAGAAGCTACATTTTTTGATTTTCATAAAAACAAAAAAATGTAAAACTTAGATATATTTAAAAGAAAATGCTATTTTTACAGTGATATTTAGACGATTACAACTGAAACAGATTGTTTGAAATTAACTATTTAATAATAACCAAAAACCCCTTTAGTATGAAAAAGCCTTTTTTATTTGTATTAATAATTGTATTTGCATTTAGTATCTATGCACAAGAAAGTTCAAATAAGGTCTCAAGTAACGAAGTAGAATGGAATAACTATATAAGTCTTGGTACTGGTATATTAACAAGGCAAGGATTGCGCGACTTCGGTGATACCTTTATAAAGGAAGAGTTTAAAAACCTGTATCCCAATGATGAAATATGGGTTGGAAGTGTTAATTCTACCCAGGATATTCCAGTTCTTGAGTTAAGATACAAGTATTTATTAAACCCAAATATAGCCCTGGGAATTAGAGGGTCGTATGTTAAATATCAGCATGATGGCACCTTATCCTTTAATGGAGGTCATAACTTCAAGGCAGATTGGAACATAACATATATTACCGGTATGGTCGACATGAATTTTATATATTTAAATAGGGAATATGTTAGTCTATATGCTGGACTTTCAGCAGGTGTTTCTCAATATAATCTGAAGTTTGATAAAGTTTCCAATCCGGAGTATAATGATCTATTAAATAAATCAGAACAACGTTTGTATTTTGCATATGAGATTGTTGCATTTGGAATCACATTTGGAAAACGGATTGGTGGCTTTGCAGAGGTTGGTTACGGGTACTCGGGGATGATGAATATTGGCTTCTTTGCCAGATTTTAAAGATAACTAACCATTTTCAGACATCATACTTTTTACAACCTGAGTAAGTTCAATAAATTGAGCTGGAGATAGTTGTTCAGCTCTTTTCGAGAAGAACTCATTGTCGGCCTGAACTATATTTGGGAGTATTGGCCTCAGGGCATTTCTCAAAGTTTTTCTTCTTTGATTGAAGCCAGTTTTTACAACCCTGAAAAACAGTTTCTCATCACAGTCGAGTTTATCTATATTATTTCTGGTTAGGCGAATAACAGCAGATTTAACCCTTGGAGGAGGCGTAAAAACATTTTCATGCACAGTAAAACAGTATTCAATATCATACCAGCTTTGAAGTAACACACTCATAATTCCATAGGTTCTGTTTCCATGGGGAGCTGCAATTCGTTCGGCAACTTCTTTCTGAATCATACCAACCACCATCGGTATATGATTTCTGTTTTCAAGTACCTTAAAAAAGATCTGACTTGAAATATTATAAGGGAAGTTGCCAATGATTGCAAATGGTGATGTAAATATATCACTTATATTAATCCTAAGAAAATCAGCTTCAATTATTGTTAGTCGATCATCTTTGAGATTATTATTTAGATGCTCAATTGATTCTTTATCGACCTCAACTAGTTTTAGTTTTCTTATTTGAGGTTGATTTAACAGAGGTGAAGTTAGTACACCAGTTCCCGGCCCTATTTCACAAACATCGTAATATTGTTTATCAAGACAATCAACAATCTTTTGAGCAATGTTAGTGTCGTTTAAAAAATGTTGTCCAAGATGTTTCTTTGGTCGTACCATTAGTAAAAAAAGGTAAATATACTATTATCAAAACTATTGATTAATTATCCAATAATCTATATTGTTTACGAGCCTGACTGGAGTATATGCTTTCAGGATAATCTGTCATCAGTATTAGATAAAGATTTTTCGCTTCCTCAATTTTATTAAGATGTATCCGGAGTAATTCGGCTCTTTTAAACAAAGCATTGTCGGCTTTTATACTAGTTGGATATGATTTAATTAGTTTATTATACACTGAGTCGGCTTTATCAATTTTATGAATTTCGGTAAATATTTGTGCCTTATTGTATAAGGCATATTCAATGCTATATATTCCTGCGGGGTCTTCTTCAACCATATTTAATAGTCGCATTGCTGAGTCATATTTTCCTTGTAAGGAATATAGCTCTGCACCTGCGAATTTACGAAGAACAAAACCAATGGTATCTTCTTCTCTCATATCATTTATAAACACCGATAGTTCGATGGCATCATTTGAAATTAATTTGGATGTGGCTGATTTTAGAATATCTAATTTAGTTGCAGCCCAATCAAATTCGCCAACATAATAAAAAACTTTTGCATTTTTTAGTTTGGCTTCATGACCAATGGGCTCATTTTTCATATCAGACTCAACTTGTGAATATAACAATGTAGCATCCCAAATACTATCATCAGCCAAAAGTATATCGGCAAGTTTGAGTTTAAGCATTGCCTCTTTCCTTTTATCAATATTCGGAATTGCCAATGCCAGCTCAATCATTTCAATTGCATCTTTATATTCACCTAATTTAAAAGCTGTTATATCTGCTGTTTGTAGTATTATATCCAATGTAAGATTGTTGATGCCCATCAAACTAATCGCATCAATTCCCATTGCCTCCAAATTTTTGTAATCCTCAATGCTAGCATTTGGGTTTTCATCAAGTTGTTTGATGGATGCCAAAAAATATCCAACATAGCTATCTATGTAATATGGAGTATCACCTTTTTTATCAACAATATATTTGTACGCTTTGGCGCTTGTTTTAAAATCAAAATTTGTATATGATATTTTCGCAAGTTCTAACATATCTTTTTCACCTACTCCAAATCTAATGTCATTTGATCTTGCTTGTCGATAGGCCATATCAAAATCTTTGGTTTGCAGTGAATACCACATAAGCATTTCTGCAAGTTGAATGTTGTCAGGGTTATTGAGAGAACTTTGTAATAACTTACCTTTAAGCATTTCCGACAAATTACTGTTTACATCCATTCGCATTACATATTGCAGTCTGCTTTTAACACGCTGAAGGTCGGTTGGTACAAGCTCTAAATGACTCAGGTAACTATCAAACATACTGCTATAATCACCACTGTACAAGTATGCATTTGCTATTTCGAAACTAAATTTGTTATTGCCACCGTCTGTTAAACTAGCTTCCTTATAAACCTGTATTGCCATATCGGCATAACCCTTAGCTTGCAAGCTACTTGTGATTTGTAATATTTGATTTCTTTGTTTGGGTAACTCCTTGATAAGCTTGTTAAGAATACGGTTTGATTTTTTTTCGTTTCCTGCTAAACCAATTACCCATGCCTCATCAATTAAATATCTGTAGTTGTTGGGGCTAGTTTTACGATGTTGTTTAACAAGCCGCTCAGCTTGTTTATAATCCTGAAGATTTGTTAAACAGTTGAAATAGTAATTATAGTAATAATTGCTTGGTTTTCGATTGTAGAGTTGTTTGAATAATTCAGATGCTTTTTCAAATTTCTTCTCACGAAAAAATTTCATTGCTAGTTGCTCTTTTGTACTTGGCTGATTTTTTTTCTGTTTTGATAATATGGGATTTATAGTTTGAGTGTTTTGTGAGGTAATTTTGTTAACACTCAGAATGCTAAGTAATAAGAAAAAAATAATCAGATACCTTTTATTCGCATTCATTC
>JAERTF010000068.1 GCA_016845105.1 Bacteroidota bacterium
TACTTTCAGTCCATAGTGGTTTATTTAAAAGTCTTATAAATAGTGTTACTCATATAAGAGATTAGTGTACTGGATTAATCCACCTGTTGTTTTATTTTCATTGCAATTTTATTGTAATTTTAGCAACTATAATGGTTACAACTAATGATATTAAATTTTTGAGCTATGATGAATAATAACGATATAATTAGACGCGTACGTTATACATTTGAGCTTAGAGATTCGAAAATGGTTGAGATCTTTTCTGTGGTCAATTATAGTACTACACGAGCGGAAATAAGCAACTGGTTAAAAAAACCTGGAGATCCAGCATATGTGGAAATAACTGATAATCAACTTGCAAACTTTTTAAACGGATTCATTGTTCATAGAAGGGGTAGAAAGGATGGCCCAGCTCCAATACCTGAGAGTAAGCTTAATAATAACATAATTCTTAGAAAGCTTAAGATAGCATTGAATTTAAAGGATATTGATATTATTGATATATTGAAACTTGTTGATGTTACCATTAGCAAGCATGAGTTAAGTGCCTTCTTTAGAAAGCCAACCCACATGCATTACAGACCATGCATGGATCAAATGTTACGGAATTTTTTGCATGGTATGCAATTACGGTATCATCCAAAATAAACATATTAAAACTTAAAGATCATTACACTACTATCTGTATCTGTTAATGGTACAATGGGTGTGGATATAGCTTTTGCAAAATCATCAACAGCCTTCATAATTCCTGGCCAATCAGGATTATAATCATGAACGATAATAACACCGCCGGATGATAATCTAGGATAGAAATATTCTAGTCCTGCTTTTGTAGGATTGTATAAATCAACATCCATATTAACTAGTGCAAATTTATAATCAATCAAGTTCTCGGTGGAATCTGGAAAATTACCTTTGTGAAATTTGAACTTTTCGGATGTAAGTTTGTTTTTTACTCTATCTATAGATGTATCAGCAAAGTTGTGGATACTATATGTTGCAGCTTTGCCACTTTCAACATCCAAATCCTTTTGTTGAAAACCTTCAAATGTATCGAATAAATGAAACTCTCTGGTTGTATCCATGGCATGAATAATTTCAGCTGAGCTCCCCTTGTAAACACCTAATTCAGCAAAGTATCCACTTATATTTGATTTCTTCAATCTTTCAACCTGAAACCAAAAATTGAAAAATCTATCCTTATCTTTATACTTTCTTTCAAGTACTATCAGGTCTTTTGAAACATTTTTTTCTTTAACACTTTTCTTCCATAAAGCTGGTTGGTAGTTCTTTGTGAAAAAAATTGTCCATACGTAATAAATCATATATAACAATAGAATTGTTAACAAACAAATTTGAATGATGTTGAATGTACTCATAAGTAAGGTCTTATTTATGATGGCAAATTTATCTAAATAACCTCAGCAACAACGAACGTGCTCCCACCAATAAATATTAAATCATTAATTCCAGCATTATTCTTTGCTGAATAATACGCCTGAAGAACTGAATTGTATGATTTTCCGTTTAAACCTGCTTTAAATCCATGTTTAGCTAATTCGTCCTCATTTAAACCCCTTGGTATATCTGGTTTACAAAAATAGTAAGTTGCATTTTTTGGTAATAGTGTAAGGATACTAAATATGTCTTTTTCACTTACCATGCCAAGAACGAAATGAAGGTGATTAAAATTAAGGTCTTGAAGTTGCATAACTATTGATTTAACTCCGTCAATATTATGACCAGTATCACATATGGTTCGTGGATTATTACTTATCTGTTGCCATCTGCCAAAAAATCCCGTATTCTGGATCACATTTTCAACCCCAACTATTATGTTGTCACATGTTATTTCAGTAATTCTATTTTCTTTTAAATGGACTATTGTTCTTAATGCGGTTAGCATATTCTCTTTTTGGTATTCCCCAATTAGTGGCGATTTCAGGTTAGTGAAAATACTAGTATTATTATACCACATATCAAAAGACATTACCTTGTCATCTTCAGATTGTATTATTCTTAATTCCATGCTATCATCGGCAAAAACCAACGGTGATCGTAATTCTCGAGCCTTATCAATGAATACTTGGTCAGTTTCAGGCTGATGTTTTCCGATGATAACTGGTATGTGGTGTTTAATAATACCTGCTTTTTCAGCTGCAATTTTGTCAAGTGTATCACCAAGGAAAATAGTGTGGTCAATTCCAATATTTGTAATTACTGATATAATAGAATCACAAAGATTTGTTGAATCTAATCTTCCACCTAACCCTGTTTCAATTACAGCAAAGTCAACTTGCTCTTCAGCGAAATAATCAAAAGCAAGCCCAACTGTCATTTCAAAAAAGGATGATGATATTTTTTCAAAGTCCTTTTTATGAGAATTAACAAAGTTTGTTACTTTTTCTTCGGGGATGAGTTCTCCATTAATTTTTATCCTCTCACGAAAATCTTTTAGATGAGGAGATGTGTATAAACCTGTTTTTAAGCCAGCCTCCTGCAGAATAGAGGCAATAATATGAGAAACACTTCCCTTTCCGTTTGTGCCTGCTACGTGAATTGCTGATACCTTTTTTTCAGGATTTCCCAATACAGACAATATTGCCTCGGTATTTGATAGGTCTGGTTTATAAGCTGCTTTTCCCACCCTTTGATACATGGGCAGTTGGTTAAAAAGCCATTTTATTGTTTCCTTATAATCCATAGTCGTGATATTGAAAATTGAAGTTTTCGTTCAAATGTACAAATTACCTTTTATTAGAAAGTATAATAGCTAATATTAACTTTGTTGAGACTGGTAATTATTATTTATGTTTCCCTTGTAGATCATGTCGGTGTGGCTTTACACCAAAATATGCCTTCTCAAATTTTGCTAATGCAGTATTTAAGTCCTTAATATATTTCAAGTCAGTCGATTGTTTTGCTTTCATTGAGAAAACTAACAATTCATGAAGTGATGATAACTGATTAATATATGTTGAATATTTTTCTTTATCAGATGGTATGGCAAACTTAACTCTTTGTGTTAGGAAATATTGATTTACAATATCTTGAATTAAAGTAGCATGTGTTTCTTTTGTATTTATCCAACGCACAACCTGATTGTAGTTAATTGTCTCTTTGCTCTGCAACTTCGTAATTTGATTCATTGCTTTTTCGATGGTTTGAATATGTTCTTTTATAAGTTCAATTCGTAATTCATCGTTGTAAATACCACATGGGACTTCACAGTGAGCTAATGATACTTTAGGAAGAAAGTTAATTAGTATGGTAGCTGATAGTAATAATGTTAATTTTTTCATTTTTGATATTTCTTAATTTAGAATAATTTTAAATTGCAAAGTAAAATAAAAAATGGATTGTGTTGCAATAATTTTACTTTAATTGGTATAACAAAAAAAGTCCCTCCGCATCAGCAGAGGGACTTTTAAAGTCATTAGTTTATAACTTATTTCTTTTTACTTTTTTTCGCTTTTATTTTTGCTTCTCTTTCAGCAACTTCTTTTTCCTGTTTGTCACCACCAAGTAAGTCGTAGGCAATTGGACTAGCAGTGAATAGGGAAGAATAAGTACCTACTAATACTCCGATTAGCAACGCAAAAATAAATCCTCTAATTACCTCACCTCCAAAAATAAATATCACAAGTAACACAACAATTGTTGTTCCTGATGTATTAATTGTACGAGCTAAGGTACTATTTAAACCTGTATTTATATTGCTCTTAATACTGTGTTTAGGGAAAAGTGAAGTGTTTTCACGAATACGGTCGAAGATAATAACTGTATCATTAATTGAGTAACCAATAATTGTTAAGATAGCAGCTATAAATGCCTGATCAATTTCCATGCTAAATGGAAGGATGCCATAGAATATGGAAAATAATCCCATGGTAATAATGGTATCATGGAATAGTGCAGCTACACCAGCCAATCCAAATTGCCATTTTTTAAATCGAGCAGCGATATATATAAAGATTATAATTAGGGCGAAGAAAATTGCAAAGTACGCTTTAGTTCTAATATCATATGCAATGGTAGGTCCAATCTTCTGAGAACTAAGAATACCTAGCATTTTATTTTCACCTTCAACATCCGATGAAAAATCAGCATATTTGATTTCTTCAGTATAAAGTCCCTTCAAACCGTTGTGAAGTTTATCTTGAATAATGCCATCAATCTCAATACCGTCCTCGTCGATTAAGTATTTTGTTGTAACTTTAATTTGTGAGTTAGCACCAAATGTTTTAACCTCAGGAGCATTACCTTCAAATTCAGCTGTAAGTGCTTTTCGTGCTTCTTCAGTATTAACATCTTTGTCAAATCTAATAACATAAGTACGACCACCTGTAAAATCAATTCCAAAATTTAAACCTTTTGTGGCAAGTGAACCAATACTTATGATTATTAATATTGCTGAAACAATATAGCCTTTCTTTCTCCAACCAACAAAATTCACTTTTGTATTTGCAAGAATATTGGCCGTTTTTTTATTTGAGAAGTTAACTGTCTTATTTGTGTTCAACATCCATGTGAAGATCATTCTTGAAATGAAAATCGCAGTAAATAATGAACTCAGAATACCAATTATAAGAGTAGTAGCAAATCCTTGTACCGGACCTGTTCCAAATACATAAAGTACAATACCTGTAAGCAAAGTTGTAACGTTACCATCAATAATGGCAGAGTAAGCATTTTTATAACCGTCGGTTATGGCAAGTCGTAGTCCTTTACCTGCTCTAATTTCTTCCTTAATTCGCTCGTAGATAATTACGTTTGCATCAACTGCCATACCTAATGTTAGTACGATACCTGCCATACCTGGTAGTGTTAGTACAGCTCCCAATGATGCAAGAACCCCAAATAGGAAGAACATATTGGCAATCAGAGCAAAGTTTGCAACTAAACCAGCACGGTTATAATAAACTATCATATAAGCCAATACAAGAATAAATGCTAATATGAATGAGTTCATTCCTGCACTTACAGCTTCACGACCAAGTGATGGTCCTACAACAGCTTCTTCAACAATATGAGCCGAAGCAGGTAATTTACCGGCTTTAAGGATATTAGCTAAATCTTGTGCTTCATTTAAATCCATACTTCCGCCAGAAATAGAAGATCTACCACTTGGTATTTCACTATTTACCACAGGGAATGAATAAACATAGTTGTCAAGAACAATAGCTATTTGTTTACCAATGCTTTCTCCTGTCAACCTTTTCCATACTTTTGCCCCTTGTGCATTCATTTGCATGTCAACAGCAATACCACCATTTTGGTCATAATCCTGACGAGCATCTACTATAACATCTCCACCTAAAGCTGCACTTCCATCACGGTAACTTGCTTTTAAGGCAATTAGTTCAAGTACATCTGGTGTTTGTGGGTTTGGCTTAACTGTCCAAACTAGTTTTAAGTCTCTTGGAAAGATATCCTTAACTGTTTTAAGCATGTGGTTAATGCGAGCAGTATCTTTTATTGCAGCAAATCCTATTCTTGCAGTTTGGGCTGGGTATGGTCTGCCCGATTCGTCCTGGGCGTATGAAGGTTGAAGGTATGCATAAAGAGGAAACTTCTTAGCATACTCCTTGAAATTCATATCATCTGCAGGGTCGGCAGTAGTATCAGCCTCTATTTGGTCAAGTAATTTGTTAGTTGACTCTTCATCATCTTCCAAAGTAGATTTTTCACTATCCTCAACTTCACCGTCTGCTTGAACTTTATTTTCAGTTGAACCATCAGCAGCAATTTCTTTTGCTTCTTCGGCTTCTAATGTCTCTTCATCCAAAATTTCTTCCGTTTTCAATGTTGCATTAGCTTCATCAAAATACGTATATAGTTCGGAAAAATTATAAGTTTCCCAAAACTCAAGTTTTGCAGTTCCTTGAAGTAACTTTCTAACACGTTCAGCATCTTTAATACCAGGAAGTTCAATCGCAATACGACCTGTAGTTGCAAGTTTTTGAATATTAGGTTGAGCTACACCAAAACGGTCAATACGAGTACGAAGAATTTGGTATGATCTATCAATTGCTTCATTAGCTTCTTTGTCGATAACTGCTAATACTTCTTCATTGGTTGAGTTAGTTGTAATTCCTTTGTCTTTAAATTCATAAAGAAAAATCGAAGCAAGCCTGGCATTTGGATCTATTTCGTTAAAGGACTCCCCAAATAAAGCAACAAAACCTTGTCCACTGCTTTTTTGTTTTTGATAAGCCATACTCATAGCTTGTCTGAAAACAGGGTCTTGACTTTTACCTGAAAGTGCATTAACTATATCACCTACTGATACCTCGAGCACAACGTTCATACCACCTTTTAGGTCAAGGCCGAGATTAATTTCTCTTTCTTTACACTCTTTAAATGTATATCCAGTTACTAATATGTCATAAACTACTACATTGGAAATACTATCCTTGTAATAATTTTCTCTTGCGTTAGCAATTGAATCCATTAAATAGGATTCCAGAATCTGGTCTCCTCCTGCAAGTTTATTGGCCTCTTGAACGGCAGTTTCGTTTGTTGCATATTCTTTAGCTTTCTTTTCAACTCTGGTAGTTACGAATGTAAAACTAAGTTGGTAAAGACAAACTAAGGCAAAAGCAATGGCAAAAAACTTAATAGCTCCTCTATTCTGCATTTGATCTTAATTATTAATTAATTACTTCAATTTTTTGAGCCTGCAAAAATAGAATAATATTTGAGAATTAGCAAATTGATTTTAATTAACTTTAGGCACTTTTATTAATAGATATTATTATGCATTTTTCGATTCGTAGACCTTTGTTCTTTTGTTGTTTTTTATCGTTCTTTATTTCTTCTTGTTATAACCCCAAAACATCTCAAATAATGCAAGATATGAGACAGTTATCGGGTAGTTGGGAATCGTACAAAGGAGTTAAATTTAGTGAGAACTGGAGGTATATGAACGATAAACTGTTGGAAGGCGAAGGATTTAGTTTAAACGGACGTGATACTTCATTTTACGAATCTTTATCAATAGCCAAGAAAGGAGATTCGATATTCTATCGAGTTTATATTGGCGGTGACAATCAGGCTGTGGATTTCTTATTGATTGAAGCATCGAAAAAAAGCTGGACTTTTATAAATCCTGATAATGAATTTCCACAGAAAATAGTTTATGATATGGAGTCAGATGGCATACTACTTGTTACCATATCAGACATGAAGGTGAATAAAAAGCAACGGTTCTATTTAAAGAAAAACCGTTAGATAATTCTGAAATTACTCATTGTAGCTTCTTAAATATCTAATTACCGAAATCACCCCTCCTAATTAAGCCATAATACATTAGTTCTGCATCCCAAGAAATGGAAGATGCTTGATTTTATGGTAAGTTAATGCTACGGTAATGCAGTGTTTTAGCTCAGCTAGAGGTGGGGTATCAGTAAAATTCAATATAATTGCTCTGTTTCCCTCAAATTTAAAAATGTTAGCATAAATAAATCTAAATGTTGAGACCAATTTTGATGTGCACTTAAAATAGATTGCAGTTTGTTCAGGCTTTTTCTTCTTCCAGTCAATTCTTATCGTACTTCCAAATTTTGTGATGTAACTGGGTTCTCCCCATTTTAAGGTTTCTTCAAGTATATTAAGACCTTCAATTTCGAGGGCAGTACTAATTATCAATTTCCTGAGTGATAATATATGATCTTGAGCTACCATTGGATAACTACTAAAAACATCTTTAACTTTTGGATCACTTATTAATTCCAATTTATTTTTGTGTTTAGTCATAATTTGTAATAGATCCCAAATGATCAGATATACTATGGTTAGTATTTTTTAGTTAGCCATTTCCAAATTATAGCATAGCTTACTTTTTGACCATACATTAGGATTCCTGTTTTGTAAATTTTACCTGCCATCCATGTTGTGAAAACAAAACCAACTACCAATAAACCCATTGAAGTCCATATTTGCCAAATTGGTACGCCAAATGGAATACGCATCATCATTGTAATTGGTGAAGTAAATGGTATCATCGACATCCAAACCGCCATTGAACTATCGGGCTGATTAATAATTACTCCTGATAATGCAATTGCGAATATTAGAGGTATGGACACTGGTAGCATAAATTGCTGACTATCGGTATCATGATCAATTGCTCCACCAATTGCAGCAAATAAAGAGGAATAAAGTAAGTAGCCACCCAGAAAATAGAAAATAAAGCTAAATATCATCACCTTTAAATTGATACCACCAACAACCTCATTCACCATCAACATTGGATCAATTCCGGATTTGCCTGCGTTCTTTAATACATCACTGTTTTCGAGCATTTCCATTGCCGAATTGCTATCAGTTAATGCTCCTGATTGAAATATCCCAACAATTATAAGAGTTAGAATTATCCACAATAAAAACTGAGTAAGGCCAACTAAAGCAACTCCAAATATTTTGCCGAGCATTAATTGGAATGGTTTAACAGATGAAATAATTACCTCAACAATCCTATTCGATTTTTCCTCCATAACACCTTTAAGTACCTGTACCCCAAACATGAAAATAAAGAAATATATTAGTATTCCGGAAAATATTGCTAGTCCAACCTCAACTTCGGTATTACTTTTTTTCTCAATACCACCCTCATCAACTTTAATGGTTTGTAAGTTGATGTTTACTTTAGCTGATTTTATTACTTCAGGATCAATACCAGAGGCAAGGAGCTTCTTATTTTCAACCAATTGCTTCATTACCGATTTGATGTATGAAGTTACATTAAGGCCAGGTTGTTTTACTGAGTAAAGTTCGGAGTTTACAGGTATATTTAGTTCTGTTTTTGGAATATAAAGTAATAAATCACCATTAACCGTTAGAGCAGTTTCCTTTTCATCTTCCAGATTACCAAAAACATAGTAGAAGGTAAGATTTTCTTGGTCCTTGAATTTCTCCAAAAACCAACCGGTTTCATCCAACACAGCTATTCTTTTTTCTGTTGCTTGACTCCAATCTGCCAGATAAGCTGGAAGTATAATCATGGCCGCCATAAGAATGGGGCCTATTATTGTCATTACAATGAAGGATCTTTTTTTTACTCTTGAAAGGTACTCTCGTTGTATTATTAGGAAAATTTTATTCATATTGCTTACGCTAATGTTGACATTCTATAAAACAGCTTCTTATTTACTAACTTCCTTTATAAATATATCATTTATTGAAGGAAGGATTTCTCTAAATGAAATTACTTCAACGTGTGGTATAATCTGTTGTAGTAATTCATTTGATGTAGAGCCATTATTCATTTTAATTGTAGAATAATGAATGTCACGGATTGTTTTACTTCCCGAAATCGAATAACTATTATGTGGAAGGTTCAATTCGCTTTGTGATTTGTATGCTACTTCAAATATATTGGATTTGTGATTTTCCTTGATCTCATGAATCTTACCAGAAAGCACTGTTTCACTATTGTTAATCAAAGCAATATTATCACAAAGCTCCTCAACAGATGCCATATTGTGAGTTGAGAAAATAATTGTGGAACCATTTTCACGAAGTTTGATAATCTCATCTTTTAGCAAGTTTACGTTAATTGGGTCAAAGCCACTAAATGGTTCATCAAATATCAGTAAATCAGGCTTATGCAATACTGTTACAATAAACTGAACTTTTTGAGCCATGCCTTTTGAAAGCTCTTCAACTTTTTTGTTCCACCATGAGCCAATTTCAAATTTATCAAACCATAGTTTTAGTTGTTTCATGGCATCTCTTTTTGTCATGCCTTTGAGTTGTGCCAGGTATACAGCTTGTTCTCCAACTTTCATTTTTTTGTATAAACCACGTTCCTCAGGTAGATATCCTATATTCACAATATCTTTAGTGCTGATGGGCTGCCCATTGAGTAGAACTTTACCTTCATCCATCACTGAAATAAGGTTTATTATTCGAATAAGAGTTGTTTTTCCAGCTCCATTTGGCCCCAAAAGACCAAATATACTTTGCGATGGAACCTCAATGCTTACCTTGTTAAGTGCCTTATGATTTGCATAGCTCTTTGAAACTTCAATAGCTTGCAGAGCAATATTATTATCCATAATGTGGAAATGATTTTCTGATTAATTCGTACAAATGTAATATCTTAGGGGATGATTATATTCAAAAAAATTGTTAAAACTTATCTTCCAAGAAACCTTGCTTAAAACAACAACCTGTTTTTTAGGTAAGCTTTGGTAACTATCAATATTAGTACTAATATTCACAATAACTAAGAGAAAAACTCTCTCATCCGGTCAAAATAACTTTTATCTTTTGATGTTGGGCTTGGTTTAAAGTTTTTTGAGTCGCGTAATTTTTCCATCATTTTCGCTTCCTCTTTGGTTAAGTCTCTGGGAGTCCAGATATTAACATTTACCAATAAATCACCTTTGCCATATCCATTTACGTCAGGAATACCTTTTCCTTTTAACCGTAATACTTTACCTCCTTGTGTTCCAGGTGCTATTTTAATACGTGCTTTACTATCTATTGTTGGTATCTCACTTGTAGTACCAAGTGCAGCATCAGCAAAATTTACATACAAATCGTACAGTACATTATTACCATCACGAACCAATTCGGAATCTTCCTTTTCCTCGATTAAAACTATCAAATCTCCAGGAACACCTCCTCGAGCACCTGCGTTTCCTTTTCCACCAACCGACAACTGCATACCGTCGGCTACTCCAGCGGGTATGTTAATAGTAACAACTTCTTCGCCTTTCACAATACCATTTCCATGGCATTCTTTACATTTATTGGTTATTTGTTCACCACTACCTCCACATTGCGGACAAGTAGATGCGGTTTGCATTTGACCTAAAAAGGTATTAGTAATCCTTGAAACCTGTCCTTGACCATGACAAGTAGGACATGTTGTTGGTGAACTTCCTTTTTCAGAACCTGAACCATTACAGGAATCACAGCCCTTATATTTGTTTAGTTTTATCTTCTTTTCAACTCCATGGGCTACATCGGAAAGCGAAAGTTTAACTTTTACACGTAAATTGGAACCTCGATTAACTCTTCTGCGACTTGATTGGCCTCCACCAAATCCACTACCACCAAAGGCGCCTCCAAATATATCCCCGAAATGACTGAAAATATCATCCATCGACATATGGCTACCGCCCATTCCACTTCCACGCATTCCTTCGTGACCAAATTGGTCGTATCGTGATCGTTTATCTTGGTTACTTAAAACTTCGTATGCCTCAGCAGCTTCTTTAAACATTTCTTCGGCATTCTTATTATCCGGATTCTTATCAGGATGATATTTGATAGCCATTTTACGATATGCTTTCTTTATATCCTCAACAGAGGCATCTTTACCAACCCCCAATACATCGTAATAATCTTTTTTACTCATAACTATTTTTCAATATTTCAAAAACAAATAATATGGCTAGCTTCCAACTACAACCTTTGCAAAACGTATTATTTTTCCGTTTAACAAATACCCTTTTTCTATAACATCAATTACTTTACCAACCATATCCTCAGATGGAGCAGGAATATTTGTGATAGCTTCATTATAATCAGTGTTGAATTCCTTGCCAATGGAATTCATTGGCTCTAAGCCCTTTTGCGTTAGTATATTAAGGAATTTATTATGTATTAACTCCAATCCTTTTTTTGTTTCATCATCAACGTTTTGATCATCCATAGCTGCTAATGCACGATCAAAATCATCCAATACAGGCAACATATCGACTATTACTTCTTGCGATGCGCTTTTAAGTAAATCTAGACGCTCCTTGTTTGTTCTTTTTCTGTAATTGTCAAATTCGGAGTATAGCCTCAGATATTTGTCATTTAATTCATTATACTTCTCAGTTTGCTCTTCTAGTTTTTTTTCAGCCTTGAGTTTTCGTGTTTTTTTCTGAGGTTTTTCCTTGGCAACACCTTCTTTATCATGACTTTCGGCTGTGTCGTTGTCATTGTTTTCGAAAGTTACATCTTCTATATTTTCTTCACTCATTTTATTTTCGGTTTAATTGCATTCAAATTCAATTCGCAAATCTATGAAAGCAAAAGACAGGCCAAGCAATTAATGCCGTCAAATTGGCAGAATAAATTGAAAAAGAACAAATAACTATATTTTTGGAAGGTCTATATTACAAACAGGTTAAAATCTTAATTTGATTGATAAATTAAATTATAACCTTAAAATCTTTATTAATCCTGATTGTAGCTTTATTTTGAATGGATTGAACAGTTTTATGTTCCTGCTCCAATACAGCCCATCTTAAAGGATTATCAGGTTCTTTGCCTCTGTCGGTTTGAGCTTTTTTGGTTTCATGGTAGGTTAATTCAATTAGGATTCTTATATCAACGCCTTCTGTTTTTATTGCATAAAGTCCATCTATTATTAACATATCAATGCCTTTAAAATCAGTTGTTAGTTCATCTATTTGTTCAGTCACTAAATCAACACAAGGCATTGTAGATTTTCTGTTATTTTTAAAATCATCAATAACTCTATCTATTTTATCCCATTGGTATTCGCCTAGTCCCACAACATTTTCTACTCCTTTTTTTTCGCGCCAAGCGGCTCTTTCCAATGGGAGTGTATTGTAAAAATTATCAATGTGAATAGGTTTTGCAAAAATACCATACTTACGCAGATTTTTAGCAATTACATGGGTGAGCTCTGATTTACCTGAGCCAGATTCTCCAGATATGGCAACAATTAATTTGTTTTTCTTTTTTTCAAGAATTTCATTGGTGATAATTTCAGCTGCATCTCGATGCTTTTGTTTTATTAATAATACGTCCTCAAGCATGATAAGAATTATTTAGTTGTTTATTTATAAGATTGTAATATGTTATTTAATGGAGTTTCTGGTTACAATTAGTTCTGTTTGTTTTTGCAATTGGTATTTATTATTGAAAATGAATAATTCCGATTCCCTGTCACTTTTTACTTCAACTGAATTACTGCTTATTTTGAAACTAAAATTTACATTTTTGAATGTAAGCGAAAAAGCAATTTCATTCCAATGTTTTGGCATTTTTGGTTCAACTTTTATCATATCGCCTCGTAAATCAATTCCTCCAAAATTTGATATGGCAATCATAACAGTACCTGCCATTACACCAGCATGAATACCTTCTGCTGTTGTACCTCCCTGAATATCATTATAATCAGAAGTTAATGAGTCGATATATAGTTCCCAGCTTAGTTGATCGTCATCAATGATACTGGCTAATTGTGAGTGAACAACTCTGCTTAATGTTGACCCATGGGATGTTCTTTTTAGGTAGTAATTCAGGTTTTTCTCAAGATAATCCTGGGGAAGTGAATAATCAAGATGGGTAAGTATATTATTTATTTCCTGTGCTTCAAGGTTATAATACGTCATCAAAGTATCCGCTTGCTTCGCAACTTTATAATCATCTGCTGATTTTCCTTCAGCCTTCAGGATTCTATCCATCCGATGAATATCAGGATATTTTTGTTTGTAATTGTCCCAGTTAAGTTCTTTTAGATCAAAGTATCCATCATATTGGGCAATAATTCCATCTTCGTTTATTACAAGGTTTAGTTTCGATTTTATTTCTTGCCACTTTTCCATTTCGCTTTCACAAAAACTAATTTTGTTGATTAGATTTTGTTTTGATGGTTTATCCAATACATCAATTATTAAAGGTGCTTTACTAAACAACCATGCAGCCATAATATTTGTATATGCGTTGTCACGGATGCCTCCTTCATTAGCGTTAGGATAACTTTCGTGAAACTCATCAGGACCCATTACCTTGTCAATGCTATATCTTCCGGTGGTTCCATTATAGTTGGCCTTACTTTCCCAAAATCTGCATATCTCAAGATAGATTTCAGCACCATACGACTGTAAGAAATCCATATCATTGGTTATGTGGAAGTACTGCCAAATATTATATGCAATTGCCAATGAAACATGCCTTTGTAACGAACTATAATCATCTCCCCATTTTCCACTAATTGGATTTAAATGCAATATTTGTGTTTCTTCTCTTCCGTCACTACCGCTTTGCCAGGGAAACATAGCTCCCTTATATCCATATTCCTTAGCATAATCTTTAGCTTTATCGATACGTTTGTATCTGTACATAAGCATAGACTTAGCTGTTTTTGGGAAATGTATATCGTAAAAAGGAAGAATAAATAATTCATCCCAAAATACATGCCCACGATAAGCTTCCCCATGTAAGCCGCGTGCAGTAATCCCAGCATCAATTGATTTGTTATGAGGAGATGCACTTACCATGAGATGGTAAATATGCAAGCGAAGCATTTTTTGAGCGATTCTGTCTCCAGATAGTTTTATATCTACTTTTTTCCATATTAATTCCCATGCTTGTTTTGATTCAGTATAAATCTGATCAAATGACTGCATTAGGTTAATTTCGTTAAGCGCCTTTTTTTCTATGTCTCCTTCTATGTTATTGCTATCATAAATGGTAACAAGTTTCTCGATAGTTATTGTAGAATTAGTTTCAGCTTCTTGATCGATATAGGTATAAACAATACCCTCATCAATACCGATCCCAAAATTTTGTGGAGATCCATTATTCTTGCTTGAAACAATTAGTTTAGAAGCTTCAAATATTTCGATATTGGATTGAATTGTTTTTACCTTTAACCATGCGGTATTTTGTTTACCTCCCTGATCAACAGGTTCAAGATGCTGCGAATTCAGTGACTTGTATCGATCGACTCCTTCATTCTTAATAGTACCATCAAGCTTGCTTGAAAAACTAATGCGCCCTGAGTAGTTTAGGGGTGTTATACTGTACTTTATGGCAGCCTGATGTGGTGATGCCATACTTGCAATCCTATGTGATTCAATTTTAGTACAACGGTTATCTGAGTCTTTTACAACAATAGTTCTGGTTAACAGCCCGGTTCTAAAATCTAGGTTTCGGGATATTTGTTGGATATTACTTGCATTTGGATCGAACCATGGTTCATCATCAATTTTAAAGCTTAACGAAAGCCAATTAGGTGCACAAACAAAATCTTCATTTTCAATATCCTTATCTGCAACCCTTGTTATTAGTCTGTTGTATAAACCTGCAATATATGTTCCCGGATTATTAGTGTTTCCAGATGCGGTTTCTTCCATTGCTCCGCGTGTACCAAAATATCCATTTCCTATTGTAAGTAGAGCTTCTCTTGACTTTTCTTTTTCAGGAATATAATCATGGTATGATATACTCCAGCTATCATTATCAATTCCTGTTTCAAACCATTGGTTAATTTCTTCTAATGTAATTTCTTCCAAGTCATTAACTACAATATCAGCCCCAGCTGCTTTTAGTGCTTCATTGTTCTCTTCACGGGCAAGTCCGAGTACTAATCCAAAATTTCCATTTTTTCCGGCTTGAACTCCACTTACAGCATCTTCAACAACTATTGTTAGATTTGGATCAACGCCAAGGTTACTGGCTGCAGTTAGGAAGATATCTGGAGCAGGTTTTCCGGCTAACCCAGTTTCGGCAGATACAACTCCATCTACTCTTGTTTCAATAAAGTGCATTAGTCCAGCCGCTTCCAGTACAGAACTAGCATTTTTACTTGATGAAGCTACACCTATTCGAATATCATCTTTTTTGAGTTGCTCGAGAAGTTTTACGGTTGATGGATATACCTCTACACCTTCGTTAATAAGTACCTCATTAAATGCTTTATTCTTCCTATTTCCCAATCCACATATAGTAGTAAGTTCAGGTTTATCATCAGGTGTGCCGTAGGGTAAAACTATATTTCGTGAATCTAAAAAAGACTTAACGCCCTCATATCTGGGTTTTCCATCAACGAAAGTTAAATAATCGTCAGATGTGAATTCAACAAACTCTGAATTATTATTTGAGCAATAATCAGTTAGATATTCGTCGAACATTTTTTTCCATGCTCTACTATGTGTAGTGGCAGTTTTTGTTATAACACCATCGAGATCAAATACAACGGCTTTGAAAAGGTTTTTTAACATTCTATTAATTTGAATTATAGTTCATCATTTATAGTAAGTGTGCTTACGGCTCCCAATATCATCAATACGCCAGCCATATATATTGATAAGATCGAATCTCCTCCAAAAATATATTTAAGGATAAATCCACCAAATACACCATTAACTATCTGAGGTATAGTAATCGACATATTGAAAAGACCCATAAACATACCCATTTTTTTTGGTGGAATTGAGTTAGCCAGCATTGCATATGGCATAGCAAGTATACTACCCCATGCGATTCCAATTCCAATCATAGGTATTATTAATAGTTGATAATTTGGGATTATTGCAAAAGATAAGAAAGAGAGTCCACCCAATGTTAATGCTATGATATGTGTATATTTTCGTCCAATCCTGTCTGCTATTTTTGGTAGAGATAATGCAATTATTGCTGATACTCCATTATAAACACCAAATAATATTCCTACCCAGTTGGCTGCTTCTTTAAATTGTAGAGAGTTTGGATCTGTTGTCCCAAAAAAATGTTCAGCAACAGTTGGTGTGGTATATACCCACATCGAGAAAAGGGCAAACCATGAAAAGAATTGTACCAGAAGTAATTGCCACATTTTTGATGGAATTCTAAACTTCTCCCTTTTTGGATCTTCATTACTGTCTTCTTCATCATAATATTCAGGTGGATATTCTTTTGTGGAAATTACTGTCCATATTATTGACGTTATAAGTACAAAAGCACCAAAATAAAAAGAATATGTTACGTTATCAGGAACAAGACCTCCCGTTGCCTCTTTTGAAACACCAAACCAGTTTCCTAGCATATAAGGTAACCATGATCCAACAACAGCACCAATTCCAATTAATAATGTCTGCATTGAGAACCCTAATGCATGCTGTTCTTCAGGAAGTTTATCTGCCACTAAAGCCCTAAAAGGCTCCATACTTATGTTTATTGAAGCATCCATAATCATAAGCATTCCTCCACCAATAAACATAGGTGCAATTGCTGAAGCAAAATGGGGAGCATTTGGCATAAGAATTAATGCAGTACTTGTTAATATGGCTCCTGCAAGAAAATATGGGCGTCTTCTGCCGAGTTTATTCCAGGTACGGTCACTAAAATAACCAATGATGGGTTGTACTAACATTCCAGTAATAGGGGCAACAAGCCAAAACCAACTAAGGTGATGTACATCAGCACCAAAGGTTAATAGTATACTTGATGCATTAGCATTTTGTAATGCAAATCCAAATTGGATACCCAGAAACCCAAAACTCATGTTCCAGATTTGCCAAAAACTTAATCGAGGTTTCTTATTCATATATGCTTCTTTTAAGGCATCTAAAGTAGTATTTAAATCAATATTATGTTTAAGAAATGTTGGTACACAGAATTATAACTTTATTTTTGTCGGCAGTAAAAACGATGTTAGTTATCTAAAACGTTTGCGCTATTATATTTATATTTGTTTGTGTTTTTATTATTATGTTAAGTAGATATATAAAGGTCGTAATTTTTATTGCATTTGTAAGTGTTTGTATGCCTTCCATTGCTCAAAAAACGGATACTATTGTCCATGTAAATGGGAATATATTACTTGGAGAAATTAAGAAACTGGATAATGGAATTATAACTTTTAAGATGTCTGGTATGGGAACCATAAAATTTCAGCTTGATAAGGTAAATACCTTTAGCTCTGAAAAACATTTTCAGGTTGTTATGCGACATGGTATTCAGTATTATGGTACATTCGACACATCGGGAGTATCTAGAAATGTAAAAATTAATATACTTAATGGTACCGAAATATTAAAGGTTGAAGACATAATTGAGTTGTATCCAATTAAGAAAAACTTTTGGTTACGGACGAGCGGTGTTTTTAGTCTTGGGTTTAATTTTTCGAAAGGGAGTAATATTGCTAGTTTAACCTCATCAGGTAAAATAGATTACAGGAATCGAAAAACATTTGCTGAATTAAATTGGAGTGATAATACAACTATGCAGTCGGATACCATTAGCTCCAATAAAACTGATATCTCGATCAATATACAACGATTATTAAAAAAGAAATGGTATATAGGTTTTAATGTTGAGGGAAGTTCGAATAGTGAGCTAGGGTATGACTTTCGTTTATTAGGTGGTGCTTCAATCATTAATTACCTAATTCAAAATTATCACAATAGGCTATTTGTTTCAATTGGTGGTAGTGGTAACAGAGAATGGATTGCCGATAATAATGAACAAAAAGATAACCTTGAAGGATTGTTAGGGTTAAATTATCATTTCTTTAAGTATACTGATCCTGAGATTAATATTGCCACATATATCAATACATACCCAAACTTAACAACAGCTGGGAGGTGGAGGGTAAATTATTACTTGGATGCAAAAGTTGAGGTAATAAGTGATTTTCACATAGGAATTAATTTTTACTATAACTATGATAATAAACCTGTCTCAGCAGAAGCTTCATCAACAGATTATGGGATAACAACCACATTGAGTTACTCATTTCATTAATTCATATATAAACTTATAATATTGGCTTGAGATATACACTTAAAAAGGAAGAACGATTAAATAGTAAGTTATTAATTGCTGAATTGTTCTCTGAAGGGAAATCATTTTTTATACACCCCTTTAGGGTAACATATTTGCGTATTGATAGAAAGGATGATATACCTGTTCAGTTATTGATATCTGTCTCAAAAAGAAATTTTAGTTCGGCTGTAAAGCGAAATAAGATTAAACGACTAATTCGGGAATCATATCGAAATATCAAGCACATATTATGGAATGATGTAAACAAGAAATCCGAAGGCCAGTTGTTGGTTAGTGTAGTTTATATAGGCAAAAGTATTGTAACTTATACAGAGATGGAACGGAAATTAATTCTAATTTTGCATCGCTTAAATGAGAAGGATGCGTAGAATATTGGGTGGTTTTTTCATTTTTTTAATTCGGATATATCAGTACACTTTATCTCCCTTTATTGGACGGTCGTGCAGATATACACCCACTTGTTCACATTACAGTGTCGAAGCCATTAAGAAACATGGTCCGTTTGTAGGAGGAAAACTATCTATTAAACGAATAGCATCTTGCAATCCATGGGGAGGAAGTGGATTTGATCCTGTACCCTAAAATTTTATAAACTATGACAAAAAAAACTTTTAGTAATTATATTTTAATAGTTATAGCATCATTTTGTTTTACTAATATATACGCCCAAGATCAAAATAACTTTGAATTATCCAAGAATCTTGAAATCTATGCTGATTTATTAAGGCAGTTAAATTTAAATTATGCCGATGATATTAAACCTGGAGAATTAAATACAACAGCAATTGATGCTCTTCTTGCTAAGCTTGATCCATATACAGTTTATGTACCCGAATCAAGAAGAGAGGATTTTGAACTCATAACAAAAGGCGAATATGGTGGTATTGGGTCTCTAATTCAAAAACAAGGTGATTATATTGTTATTTCGGAACCTTATGAGGGCTTCCCGGCACAAAGCGTTGGTCTTAAGGCAGGTGATAAAATTTACGCTATTGATGGTGAATCAGCTGAAAAAAAGTCAAGTTCAGAAGTTAGTGAAAAACTAAAAGGGGCTCCGGGAACTTCTATTACACTAACTGTACAAAGATATGGAGATACAATTCTTCAGGATTATGATATCATTAGGGAAAAAATTAAGATCCCCAATATACCTTATTACGGAATGGTTAGTAGTGATGTTGGATATATTAATTTACTTCAGTTTAACCCGCAATCTGCAAATGAAGTTAAAAATGCATTTAATAAGTTAGCTCAGGAAAATGACCTTAAGGGTATTATTCTTGACCTTCGTGGAAATGGGGGAGGTTTACTAAATGAAGCTGTTGATATTGTAAATATTTTTGTTCCAAAGAATAAAGTTATAGTTACAACAAAAGGTAAAGTAAGTAGTAATACTCATATTCATCGTACACGAAACGCTGGCATTGATACAAAAATACCACTAGTGGTGCTAGTAAATGGTAATAGTGCTTCCGCTTCTGAAATTGTTGCAGGAGCAATCCAGGATTTAGATAGAGGAGTGGTAATGGGAGAAAAAACCTTTGGTAAAGGACTGGTACAGAATATACTTGATTTGCCCTATAATTCTAAAATGAAACTTACCGTTGCTAAATATTATATTCCAAGTGGTAGGTGCATTCAGTCCATCGACTATTTTAACGAAAAGGTAGCCGATAGTCTTGAAAATCTTCGCGATTCATTGCTAAATGCATTCAGAACTGCAGGTGGTAGATTAGTGTTGGATAAGGGAGGAATCGAACCAGATGTTCCCATAGAAGGAAGGATGTTTAGTCAGATAAGTGGTGATTTGTACGCACAAAATTATCTCTTTAACTTTGCAAATGAATTTGTTTTAGTTAATGATTCAATCTCATCACCAAAAGAATTTGAAATATCCGATTCTGTTTTTAGTGATTTTAAAAGCTATGTAGAAGAACAAGGATTTGATTACAAAACAGAAACGGAAATCCTTCTTGAAAACCTAAACAAAAGTGCCGAGAGAGAGGATTATAAAACGTCGATTGAAGAACTGCTTAATAGTTTGTCTGAAGAGATATTAAAAGAGAAGAAAAAAGATATTGATAAAAACAGATCTGAGATTGAAGAAATGCTGAAGGTTGAAATTATAACAAGGTATTATTATCAAAAAGGTAAAATAGAATCATCTCTTCTTAACGATCCTGAAATAATTGAGGCTATCAAACTTATAAATAACAAGCAACTATATTCATCAATACTAGAGGTTAAACCTAGTAATTAAAGATGAGTATTTTAGTATAATGTATTTTTTATGGTTAATTCTGGTACAAATATACACTCTTGGGCATATACAATAACGCTTATATTATTGGCTGCAAGTATTCCATTGTCCAAGTTTACAATGAGTATAACTGAATTTATGTTGCTTGGGTTATGGCTTTGGTCAGGATTTTCGTTTAGTGTTGGTTATAGGTTTTATAAGTTGGGTGGCGCATTCACTGGTACAATTCATTTACTGGCTTATATTTTTTCATTGGCTTATAATAACCTGATTGATAAATTTGCCGCATTCTTCAGAAATAAACCTGCACTAATATTTACTTTAATATATGTAGCACACATAGTTGGGTTATTGTATACTGCAGATTTTAATTATGCGTTAAAAGATTTAAGAGTAAAGCTTCCACTGATATTATTACCTGTGGTAATTTCTACAATGGAGAAACTGAACTCGAAGAGATTTAATTTGTTGTTGATTATATATTCGATGGCGGTTCTGGTAAGTACTCTAATTAGTGCCTTTATCTACTTAACAAATCAATATGTAGATATTCGAGCTATTTCACCTCTCATTTCGCCCATTCGACTTAGTTTAAATGTAAGTTTTGCCTTTTTTGTAATGATTTACTTCATTTTTCACGAAACTAAGTTTCGAACATGGCAAACCATTAGCTTTATAACAATGGCATTATGGTTTTTGTCATTTTTGTTCTTGTTAGAATCTGTTACAAGTATAGTTATTGTAATCTTAGTTGGTGTGGTGTATTTGTTCTTGCTATTGTTTAATAATATTCTTCTATGGCAAAGAATAACACTATTATTAATTGCAATTATATTGCCAATGCTTTTTTTATGGCATATTAATAATATTGTGGTGGAAGCAACCACAGCACCAAAAATTAATTATTCTAATCTTGATCGTTTCACAAAACTAGGTAACCCTTATACTCATGATACTACTTATTTCCAAATTGAAGACGGTAAACGTGTTGGGCTATATATATGTGATAAGGAAATGAAATCTGAATGGAATAAACGTAGTAATATTAAATATGAAACAGTTACACCTGATGGACAGGTTATTAGAACTACTTTAATTAGGTATCTGACTTCAAAGAACCTTCGCAAAGATGCAGAGGGAATTAACGAATTAACTGATGAAGATGTTCTTATGATTGAGAAAGGTTTGGCCAATTATAATTATGTTCATTCTCCTGGCTTAAGAACAAGGATACTAAAAATTATTAAAGGGTATGAGGTATTTCAGCTTACTGGAAACCCTAGCGGAAGTTCTGTTATGCAAAGGATCGAATATCTAAAAGCTTCAATTAATATTATAAGAGACGATTTTCTTTTTGGTGTAGGAACTGGTGATCTGGAAGATGCTTTTAATAAGCAATTTAATGATATGAACTCTGCGCTGGAATATAGATACAGATACCATGCCCATAATCAATTTTTGGGCATTTTTGTAGTTCTAGGGTTAGCTGGATTTATAATATTCGTAATCGGATTGTTTTATCCAGCGATAGTTCTGTCAGGTTTTAAGGATTATTATTTTGGAACTTTCTTTATGATAATGATTATTTCAATGTTTTCTGATGATACACTAGAGACTCAAGCTGGTGTAACCTTATTCGCCTTCTTTTATTCCCTTTTATTATTTGGACGGAGAAAAGGAGACAATATGCCGGCAGCAATTATTAAGGAATAACATCAATTAATTTGGTATATTTACATTAGTTAATATTACATTTTTCAATTGTTTGTTACTGATTTTACTGAAATCTATATTTTGTATATTTATTTTTAATTTAGCGCTCAAATAATGCTATGAAAGAAAAGAAAATAATTATTGAGTATCAGGAATATGATGAAGGTGAGAATCTATCACCAGATGATACCAAATTAATTAAAGAGGCTATGAAGGCAGTGGAAGGTTCCTATGCACCATATTCTGATTTTCATGTTGGTGCTGCTCTATTGTTTGAGAATGGTAAAATAATATTGGGTAGTAATCAAGAAAATGCTGCATACCCATCAGGGCTATGTGCTGAAAGAGTGGCACTTTTCTATGCTAAATCTGAATTTCCCAATGAAAAAATTGTTTCAATAGCAATAACAGGAAAGGCAGATCATTTTGTTAGTGGAGAACCTATTACTCCCTGCGGTTCATGCAGACAAGTATTAGCTGAAACTGAAAATCGTCAGGCCAGTAAGATAAGGATAATTATGCAAGGTGAAAGAGGTGTGACAAAAATCGTTAACGGAGTAGAGTCACTACTACCCATGGTCTTCCATGAAGAAAAGCTAAAAAAGAAATTATAGAAGTACGTCAAGTACATTTTAAAATTCTTCAACCCCAATATAAATTAGTATGATAAAAAAAGTAGTAACAATTGTAGTATTGTTCGTAATAATTGCTGGTTTTAAAAATGATAAACCAGCATATCGAATATTTAATTTGAATGGGAAAAAAACTACATACTCAAAGCTATTAAAAGCGACTTCTGAAGCGGATGTTGTTTTTTTTGGAGAACTTCATAATAACCCGATTTGTCATTGGCTGCAATATGAATTAACCGTCGACCTATTTAAGAGTAAGGATGGTAAATTGATACTCGGTGCTGAAATGTTGGAAGCTGATAATCAGTTAATACTAAATGAGTATCTAGATGGTAGTATCAGCGCTAAAAGTTATAGGAAAGAAGCCAGATTATGGCCAAACTATAAAACCGATTATGCACCCTTAGTTGATTTTGCTAAGGATAGCAATCTTCAGTTCATTGCAACCAATATTCCCAGAAGGTACGCATCCGTGGTATATAAAAAAGGCTTTGAAGGTCTCGAAGAATTATCTGCACAAGCGAAACTATATATTGCACCATTGCCTATTGAATATGATTCAACTCTAGTTTGTTATTTAAGTATGATTGAAAGTATGGGTGGAATGGGTGGCCATGTAACTGCTACATTACCTATGGCTCAGGCTATTAAAGATGCTACCATGGCATACAACATTGCAGGAAATATAGATTCTGAAAGTTTATTTTTACACTATAATGGATCCTATCATTCTGATAATTTTGAAAGTATACTATGGTACCTTAATAAATACAAGCCTGGATTAAAGATTGTAACTATAGCTTCCGTCGAACAAAACGAAGTTGAAAGTTTGGATGATGAATATATCAATCAAGCAAACTTTATAATTGCCATACCAGAAGATATGACCAAAACTCATTAGCAAGCGTAAAAAAAAGAAGTTGGTACTATCTGCCTACTTCAACCATCTCGTAGCCCTCAACAATATCGCCTACTTTGATATCATTAAAGTTTTCGATATTCAATCCGCATTCGTAACCTGCAGCTACTTCTTTTACATCATCTTTAAATCGTTTAAGTGATCCTAGTAATCCTGTGTAAACAACTATGCCATCACGAATAACTCTGACTTTGGTATTACGATTTACTTTGCCATCAAGTACATAGCAACCAGCAATTGTTCCAACCTTTGTAATTTTAAAGGTTTCACGAACTTCGATATTGCATACGACCTTCTCTTTGGTTTTGGGAGTAAGCATACCTTTAATAGCAGTTTCAAGTTCTTCTGTGGCTTGATATATAATTGAATAAAGACGTATATCAATTTGCTCTTTTTCGGCACGTTTACGAGCCTGAACAGATGGTCTAACCTGGAATCCTATAATGATTGCATCAGATGCAGAAGCTAGCATAACATCAGATTCAGATATGGCACCAACGGCTTTGTGAATAACATTGACTTGAACTTCTTTTGTTGAGAGTTTAATCAATGAATCAGTAAGTGCCTCAATTGAGCCATCTACGTCACCTTTAACAATAATATTAATCTCTTTAAAGTCTCCAATAGCAATCCGTCTACCAATTTCATCCAAGGTAACGTGCTTTTGGGTTCTAAGACTTTGTTCACGTATCAATTGTTGACGTTTAGAAGCAAGTGATTTAGCTTCTTTTTCATCTTTCATTCCATTGAAAACATCTCCAGCTTGAGGTGCTGCTATCAGCCCAAGCAATAGTACTGGACCCGAAGGACCTACACTGGTAATAGCCTCGTTTCTTTCGTTGAACATAGCTTTTACCTTACCTGAGACTGGTCCTGCCAACATTATATCACCTTTTCTTAATGTTCCGTCTTGCACAAGCACAGTAGTAACATAACCACGGCCTTTGTCAAGAGAAGCCTCAATAACAGTTCCTCTGGCTGCTTTATCAGGATTTGCCTTTAATTCAAGCATTTCGGATTCAAGTAATACTTTTTCAAGTAATTCAGGAATACCCATACCTGTAATAGCTGATATTTCTTGCGATTGGAATTTACCACCCCAGTCTTCAACAAGAATATTCATGTTTGCAAGTTGCTCCTTAACTCGTTCAGAATTTGCACCTTCTTTATCCATTTTATTAATGGCAAATACGATTGGTACTCCAGCTGCTTGAGCGTGATTAATAGCCTCTTTTGTTTGGGGCATTACGCTATCATCAGCAGCAATAACAATAATTGCAACGTCAGTAACCTTTGCTCCCCTAGCACGCATAGCTGTAAATGCTTCGTGACCAGGTGTATCAAGGAATGTAATACTCTTACCTTTCTCTGTTCTAACCTCGTATGCACCAATGTGTTGTGTGATTCCACCAGCCTCACCAGAAACAACATTTTCTTTTCTAATATAGTCAAGAAGCTTTGTTTTACCATGATCGACATGTCCCATAACTGTTACAATTGGAGAACGGTCGATTAAACTTGCTTCATCATCCTCTTCTTCGATAACTTCAAGGTTTTCATCTTCATCAACACTAACAAATGATGTCTGATGTCCAAACTCTTCAGCAACAAGAACTATTGTTTCAGCATCCAACCTTTGATTAATTGAAACGAATAAACCAAGCTGCATACAGGAAGTGATAATATCGGTAACACTAACGTCCATCATTGTTGCCAGCTCATTAGCTGTAACAAATTCTGTTACTTTAAGGATCTTATTTTCATCTTCTTGTTTTTGAAGCTCTTCCTGAATTGTTTGGGAAACGGTTTCACGTTTTCTTTTCCTGTGTTTAGCAGCCTTTGATTTTCCTGCAGGAGCTAGTCTTGCAAGAGTATCTTTAATTTTTTGTTGAATTTCTTCTTCAGTTGGTTCCGCTTTAACAGGTCTTTTCTTAGCCGCAGGTCTTCTGTTTCCTCCACCAGAACCTCTGTCTGCTTTATTTGGTTTATTAGCATTATCAGTAGTTTGAGGCTTCGGCTTGATCCTTTTTCTTTTCTTCTTATTCTGTCCAACTTTATTATCGGTTGAAGAAGCAACGGGTTTTTTCTTCTTGCCCCTTTTAACTTCTGTTGGAAGTTCTATTTTATCAAGTATTTTGGGACCAGACAGTTTTGTAAATTGAGTTTTAATGAAGTTGTCTTCCTTTTTCTCATCATTGTTTGATGACTCAGCTTTATCTTCAATAACCTCACTAGGTTTACTTTCAACAACAGGCTCTTCAGATACAACTTCTGACGGAGATACTTTCTTATCATCAACCTCATTATCTACATTCGGAATTTCCTTTACCTTTTGGGCTGATTTTTTCTCACTTACCCGCTTTTTCTTTTTGGAGGTATCCAACTTCGATTCTTGCTCTTTCCTTTTTTCGGCCTTGGTTTTTTTCTTTGGTCTTGTTTTTTGATTTAAAGAATCAAGGTTTATTTTTCCAAGAACTTTTATATCTCTCTTATCCTCTTCTTTAGTTTCCTCAGCATTGGTGATAGTTTCAGTAACTTCATCCTTTGCAGTTTCTACTTCCGCAACAACTTCTTTTTCAGTTACCTTCTCAACCTTCTGTTCTGTAACTAGTTCTTCTTCTGGTTCAGGAATTGTAGATGTTTTCTCCTTGTTGGTAGGCTGTTGTTTTGGTTCAGGAATTGGTTCAGGGGTAGTATCGGTTGTTTCTACTTTTTCTTCATTTATAACCTCTTCAACAACTTCCTTGGTAACATTCTCTGTCTCTTCCTTGGTTTCTTCAGCTTGTTTCTCAACTATAACCTCAGGAGTCTTCTTTTCTTCTTCAATAACTTTTTCTTCAACAATTGGTAATTCCTGTTGGATGGGTTCAGGATTATCTTCAATTGTTTCAGTTATCTCAGGTTCTGGTGTTGGTTGTTTTTCAAGATTTCTGTTTTCGGTATAGGAAACTCCGGTGTTTTTTATCATCAGTTCTTCCTCTACTGGAACTTCATCTACAGGTTTTTCCACTTTTTCCAGAGAGTCATCTATGCTTATGGTTTCTTTACCAACATATTCTAAACCTTTCTGTTGTGCAACCTCTTTTACATTTTTTTCATCCTGAAATTCCTTGGTGAGCAATTCATACATTGCAGGATCCAGCTTGGTATTAGGCTTTCGCTCAATATCATAACCCTTTTCTGTAAGAAAACCAACTATTGAATCCAAGCTAATATTGAATTCTCTAGCAGCTTTGCTTAATCTTACCACCTTTTCTTTTCCTGTCATATAACTATTTTCGTTTACTCAAACGTAAATCTTTATGATCCGCGTAAAAATACTATTTTTATTCAAATTCCAACCTTAGGATTCGCAATACCTCATCTATTGTTTCTTCCTCAAGATCAGTCCTTGTAACTAATTCGTTTTTATCTAATTCCAATACACTTTTAGCTGTGTCACAACCTATGTTTTTCAGTTCATCTATAATCCATTGATCTATCTCATCAATGAATTCCATTAGATCTACATCCTCCGATTCTGAATCACTATCACGGTAAACATCTATTTCATATCCGGTTAATTTACCGGCTAGCTTAATGTTAAAACCTCCTTTACCAATGGCCAACGAAACCTGATCGGGTTTCATAAATACTTCGGCTCTATTTGTTTCATCATCTACTTTTATGGATGTTATTTTTGCTGGCGACAATGCTCTTTGTATATATAATGATGTGTTATTAGTATAATTTATCACATCAATATTTTCATTTTTAAGCTCACGAACGATACCGTGAATTCTTGATCCTTTCATTCCAACACAGGCTCCAACAGGATCAATACGATCATCATATGATTCCACAGCAATCTTAGCTCTTTCTCCAGGAACACGGACAATGTTTTTAATTGTGATTAAACCATCGTATACCTCAGGTACTTCGGCTTCGAATAGTCTTTCAAGAAACGAAGTAGATGTTCGTGACAATACAATAACAGGAGTGTTATTTCTCATGTCAACTTTAAGAACCACAGCTCTTATGGCATCACCTTTTCTAAAATAGTCAGATGAAATCTGTTCTGATTTTGGCAGAATTAATTCGATCCCTTCGTCATCAAGAATGAGTATTTCTTTTTTCCATACCTGATAAACTTCTCCTGTTATTATATCGCCAACACTTTCTTTGTATTTTTTATATACGTTGTCTTTTTCATAATCAAGAATCCTTGAAACCAAATTTTGTCTGATTGAAAGAACTTCACGACGACCAAAATCTGCTAATTTTATTTGCTTTGAGAATTCTTCTCCTACTTCAAAATCGGGTTCAATTTTTATCGCATCTGAAAAGGCAATCTCAAGGTTTTCATCTTCAACTTCACCGTCTTCAACGATTTCCCTATAATGCCAAATTTCCAGATCCCCTTTGTCAATATTTACAATTATATCAAAATTGCTTTCCTCACCAAACTTCTTTGTAAGCATACTATGAAACACATCTTCAAGTATGCGCATCATAGTTTCACGGTCAATATTTTTAAATTCTTTAAACTCCGAAAAAGTTTCAACAAGATTCATGTTATCCATCGCTTCTCGTATTTTCAGTATTGTTAAAAAGTTATTATTCTCTTAGTTTCTTTTATGTTACTATTTGGAATTAAAACCAAATCACCATAACTAGTTTTTTTGATCTTCTTGTTCTTATTTTTAATTTCTTCAAGTATCTCAATTCCATTATTATCAGCCTTTTTTAATATACCTCGAATTTTTTTTCCCTCAACTGTCATAATTTGAACCAAATTATCAATATTGTTTAGGTATTGTCGAAGTAGTACAAAAGGCTGATCAGCGCCAGCTGAAGCAACATTTAATTCAAAATCTTCGTTGTCGCGATCAAGTTCATTTTCAATGTAGCGACTTAATTCAACACAATGAGCAATTGTAACACCACTATCACCATCAATAAATACCCTAATATTATTATCAGTACTTACTTTAATGGCAACTGCAAACCTGTCTGTTCCAAACAAACAGTCATTAGTTAACTTCTCTATGTGCTTCTTGCTAATCATGTAAAAAAAGAGGGGACTATCGTCCCCTCAACCTTTCTTCTAAACCGTTGTCCGACCAGGGCTCGAACCTGGACAGGCAGAATCAAAATCTGCAGTGCTACCATTACACCATCGGACATTCGGGGCGCAAAGATAAGTCATTTTTATTTATTACAAACAAATGATTAAAAAATTAATTTATCTCGAAGAGTGTTATGTTTTTAATGCTCCTAGAAATAAGACATTATATTATTATTGGTTTAATATTGTTATTATAAGATACTTTAAACTAATTAATTATTAAATAGTGTTAAAATGAGTGTTATTTAAAAATGCTGTTTCATGAAATTGTATATTTTCGCAGTAAAAATCAATAGGGTAAACTTTACTATACATGGAAAATTTCAAAAAGCTTAACCAACTATTTGGGTGGATTGTTTTTGCGATTGCAACTTCGGTTTATTTTTTAACTCTTGAACCTACTGCAAGTTGGTGGGATTGTGGTGAATACATAGCGACTGCCTACAAGTTGCAAGTAGGTCATCCTCCTGGGGCACCATTATTTCAGTTGTTAGGACGCTTCTTTTCATTGTTTGCCTTTGGAGACTTGGAGAATGTAGCTCTTATGATTAACATAATGTCAGCATTGTCAAGTAGTTTCACAATATTGTTTCTTTTTTGGACCATTACTATGTTGGCAAAGAAGATTATGGTAAGCGTCGAGAATAAAGTTCCTTCAATGGGTGAAGGTTGGGCTATTTTGGGTGCTGGTTTAGTTGGTTCTTTGGCATATACTTTTAGTGACTCGTTTTGGTTTTCGGCCGTTGAAGGTGAGGTATATGCAATGTCGTCTCTGTTTACAGCAATTGTTTTTTGGGCAATTCTTAAATGGGAAGAGGTTGCAGATAAGCGCACTGGTTATAGATGGTTGATTCTTATTGCATATATTATGGGATTATCCATTGGAGTACACTTATTAAACCTATTGGCGATACCTGCAATTGTATATGTATATTACTACAAGAAATACACATACTCTCATAAGGGATTTATAATAGCTGGATTGTCTTCCTTGGCAATATTGGTAGTAATAATGTATATGATTATTCCTGGCATTGTAGAGCTTGCTGGTAAATTTGAATTGTTTTTTGTGAATTCGTTGGGTATGCCATTTAATTCAGGTACAATTATATACTTCGCTTTTATCGTAGGTTTAATTGTATGGGGATTATATTATACTGCGAAAAAAGGAAAAACCGTTTGGAATACAGTAATACTAGCTGTAGTTTTTATTTTGATAGGTTATTCGTCATTCTTTATGATAGTAATTAGGGCAAATGCAAATACACCGATAAACGAGAATGATCCAAAGGATGCTGTAAGTTTACTTGCATATTTAAATAGGGAGCAATACGGATCATGGCCTCTATTTTATGGACAATACTATAATGCACCTGTAGTTGATCATGCTGATGGAAACCCTGTATATATGCAAGATGAGAAGAAGGGAAAATATGTTATTAAGGATGATAGAAAAGGAACAATACCTGTTTATGATGAAAAATTCATGACCATATTTCCTCGAATGTGGAGTAGTACCAAACCCCAACATATTACATTGTATGAGCATTTTGGAGATGTTGAAGGTAGACCCATTAGTGTATCTGATGGAAAAGGTGGGTCAACTGTACTTTACCGTCCCACTTTTGGAGAAAACTTGAAATTCTTCTTTACATATCAGTTTAATTTCATGTATATGAGATATTTTCTGTGGAATTTTGCCGGTAGACAAAATAATATAGAAAGCCAGGGAGAAATAAATCATGGAAATTGGATAAGCGGAATTAACTTTATTGATTCAATGCGACTTGGAGATCAAAGTAATTTGCCACCAAGCATGAAAAATCCTGCCAATACTAAGTTTTACTTCTTGCCATTGATTCTGGGGTTAATTGGATTTTTCTTTCAGTTAAAAAAGAGTAAGGCTGATACTTGGGTAGTTGCTTTGATGTTTATTATGACGGGTATCGCAATTATTGTTTACCTTAATCAAACTCCATTGCAACCTCGTGAACGTGATTATGCATATGCTGGTTCGTTTTATGCATTTGCAATATGGATTGGACTAGGAGTATTGGGATTATATAATGCACTTCAGAAAAAAATGGGTAACAAATTAATGGCTGCAGGCATCGTTACCATAGCCAGTTTGGTATTAGTTCCAGGTATTATGGCTGAGCAAGGATGGCAATCACATGATAGATCAGGTAAATATGCAGCTGCAGATTTTGCCAAATTGTATCTTGATTCGTGCGAACCAAACTCAATATTATTTACAAATGGCGATAATGATACATTCCCACTTTGGTATGTACAGGAGGTTGAAAACTATCGAACAGATGTAAGAGTTGTTAACTACATGTTATCTTCTGGTGACTGGTATGTTAGCCAGATGGGTAGAAAAGTATATGATTCAGAAAAATTACCACTAACAATAAATCAAGATTTCTACAAGAAAAAAGGTGGCTATGTACCCGTATTTGAAAGAGTTGAAGAGGCTGAATTGATTGATGCCATAAATTTTATTGAAGATGACAATAAAGGAACCCGTGTACCTCTTCAAAATGGTGAGTGGATTGACTACTTGCCTACAAAAAAACTAACCTACAAAATTGATAAGGATGCTGTTATCGCTTCTGGCTTAGTGCCAGTTGAAGACTCTGCTAGTATTGTAGAGTCAATGGAATGGCCCATTAGACAAGGTGGGTTATTTAGAAATGACTTAATGCTACTTGATTTAATTGCTACAAATAACTGGGAACGACCAGTTTATTTTGCTAATCCTAATAGCCATGCAAAAGTACTTGGTGTGGATAAATATTGCCATTTAGAAGGAGTTGTTTATAGGTTTAAACCTACTGTTGCTACTAACTTTATGAGTAAAATTGGTGGCGTTAATGGCGATCGTACATATGAAGTATTGATGGATGAAAATGTAAGATGGGGAAGATTAAATGAGGAAGATGTTATAGTTGACAGAGAAAGTGATCGAAACTCAGGAATGGCAAAACAAAATTATGTTCGTCTTGCTCAAACATTATTAATGGAAGGTAAAAAAGATAGTGTTATCAAAGTACTTGACAGAGGTATTGAGCTATTTCCACCTGAGAAATTTCCATTTGACTACTTTATGATTTCTTGGGCAGATTTTTATTATAAAGCAGGAGCTACTGAAAAGGCGAATGAACTTGTCGAACAAATAGCTTTGAGACATGAAGAAGACTTATCGTACTATACATCATTGAATGAAAGGTTTGCTGCAGAGTATCAGACTGAAATTCAGGAGGCAATGGCTGTTATGCAAAGACTGGTTCAACTAACCGACCAAAATAAGCAGACAGAATTATCAAAGGAACTTGAGGAAACATTTTATGCATACATATCAACATTAAATTTGCAATAAAATAGGTTTGTTATCACAAAAAAAGCGTCGATGAATATATTTCATCGGCGCTTTTTTATTGCTAGTAATAAAAGTGTACTAGATTATCATCTTGCGGGCTTCTTCAATTGCAGCCTCGATACCACTTGCATCTTTTCCACCAGCGGTTGCAATTGTAGGTTGGCCACCTCCACCACCTTTAATATTTCTTGCAATTTGACGGATAATATTGCCTGCATTTAATCCCTTTGATTTCACAAGCTCATCAGAAATCGATAAAATTAGGTTCACCTTATCATCATTCTTTGTCGCAATAACTGTCATTATATCATCTCCACTTGAACGAAGTTTCTGAGCCAAAGTTTTAGCTTGATTTACATCAAGTTTTTCAATGGTAGCTATAAATTTAATTCCTGAGATTAGTTCAGCATTTTTAAGTAGTGAATCAGAAATCTGCAGTGCTTGTTTCTTGTTTAAGCTATCTAACTCCTTTTGTAGTTTATTATGCTGATCAATAACATTAGAAACTGCATTTACAGTATTAGGCTGATTTTTGAACATACCTTTAATGATGCCCAAGGTATCCAAGTGCTTAATAACGAATTCTTCAGCCTTCGCTCCCGTAATAGCTTCTATTCTCCTAACACCGGCGGCAATACCGCTTTCTGAAACAATCTTAAAATAACCTATATTGCCGGTCGCCTGTACATGGGTTCCACCACATAGTTCAACCGAATACTCTGGATTAAAAGTAATAACCCTTACTTTATCACCATACTTTTCTCCAAATAAAGCCATGGCACCCATCTCTAATGCTGCATCCATTGATATGTTCTCAGCAACATCAGTTTCAATATTTTCACGAATCCTATTATTAACAATCTTCTCAACACTCTTTACTTCATCTTCAGACATAGCTCCAAAATGTGAAAAATCAAACCTTAGTCGTTCATCATTAACTAGGGAACCTTTTTGTTCAACATGATCACCCAGAACTTCTCTTAAGGCTGAATGCATAAGGTGGGTAGCACTATGGTTAGCTGTTGTTAGTTCACGCTTCTTTTCGTTAACTTTGGCCATGAAATTACTTCCAGGATTTTGAGGTTCTGAAGTAACAATATGCACAAACTGATTATTGTCTTTTTTTGTATCAATTACTTGTAATACTTCTGTTTCGGATGTTAATGTTCCCTTATCGCCAACCTGGCCTCCCGATTCAGCATAAAAAGGTGTTTGGTTAAGTATAATCTCGTAATATGTTTTTTTACTACTTGTTACCTTTCTAAATTTCTTAATTCTTGTTTCTATTTCGAGTGTAGAGTGTCCAACAAATATTGATTCTTCATTGGAGTCATAAATTGATGTCCAATCTCCTGTATCCTTAGTTGCATCTTTTCTGGATCTTGATTTTTGAGCATCTAGTCCTGCTTTATAACCTACCATATCCACAGAAAGGCCTTTTTCGCGTGCAATGAGTTGGGTAAGATCAATCGGAAACCCAAACGTATCATATAGTTCAAATGCAAACTCCCCATCAACAACCTTTTCATTTGAGTGTGTTTCAATATAATTGTCAAATTTTTTAATGCCATGAGCAAGGGTTCTAAGGAAGGTTGTCTCTTCTTCTTTAATAACCTGACCTATGAAATCAACTTGATCTCTGAGCTCAGGAAAGAATTCACCCATCTGTAAATTAAGAATCGGTAGTAGTTTATACAGAGCAGGAGAGTCGAATCCAAGAAATGTAAAACCATATCTAACGGCACGCCTAAGTATTCTTCTTATTACGTATCCTGCGCCAGTGTTTGAAGGAATTTGACCATCGGCAATTGCAAATGCAACAGCCCTTAGATGGTCGGCCATAACTCTCATTGCAATATCTGAATCTGGGGTCTTTCCGTATTTAATACCCGAAAGTTTTGATATTTCATTGATTATTGGAGTGAAAATATCAGTATCATAGTTAGACCGAACACCTTGTAGTACCATTGCCAATCTCTCAAATCCCATTCCCGTATCAACATGTTTAGCAGCTAGAGGAATTAATTGTCCGTTTGCCATTCTGTTAAACTCAATGAATACAAGATTCCAAATCTCTATAACTTCAGGATGGTCTTTGTTTACTAGGTCATAACCAGGGACTTTTGTCTTTTCCTCATCTGTCCTTATATCAATGTGTATTTCAGAGCACGGACCACACGGACCTGTATCTCCCATTTCCCAAAAATTATCCTTTTTCGAACCTAATAATATTCTGTCGTTAGGTAAATATTTTTTCCAGATATTACGTGCTTCAGTATCTTCGGGTAGGCCATCTTTTTTATCTCCCTCAAAGATAGTTACATACAAACTATCTTTACTTATTCCATAAACCTTTGTAAATAATTCCCATGCCCATTCTATTGCTTCATTTTTGAAATATCCGCCTTTTCCTCCATTCGGATCGCCAAAAGACCAATTTCCAAGCATTTCAAACATGGTATGATGATATGTATCATGGCCAACCTCCTCTAAATCGTTATGCTTACCACTAACTCTTAAACATTTCTGTGTGTCAGTAACTCTGGGTGTTATAATTGGGGCATTACCAAGAAAGAGATCTTTAAATTGATTCATTCCTGCATTAGTAAACATCAACGTTGGATCATTTTTTACAACCATTGGTGCCGATGGAACTATTTTATGCTGTTTGGATGCAAAAAATTCAAGGAAAGCTTTTCTTATGTCAATAGACTTCATATTCAAATAGTTAACATTGTATTGTTAAAACAATTATTTTTAAAAGATTGCAAATTTAGCCTAAATAATTAATTTCGCATTTCAAGTTGAATTATAATGGCAAAGACAAAGTATATTTTTAATGATAAATCTCTTTCGTATGAGGAATCTAAAACTTCCAATATGCAAAGGGTTTTTCGTGCTTTTCTCTTTTTGGTAACTGCTTTGGCATTTTCAATTGCATTGATATTAGGGTCTTATACTTTTTTTGAATCTCCCAAAGAAAGAATGTTAAAGAGTGAGATATCGCAATATGAGCTTCAATATCAAATAATGAATGACAGACTTGAAAAGCTTCAGGTACTTGTTGATGAAATGGCTGATAGAGATGATAATATTTATCGAATTATTTTTGAAGCAGAACCTATCTCAAAAGAGGAAAGGCAAGCTGGCTATGGGGGAGTGGATAGGTATGCTAAACTTGAAGGTTATGATAACTCAGAGCTTTTAATTGAAACTTCAAGAAAACTTGATGTATTGGCAAGCCAACTATACGTTCAATCAAAATCGTTTGATGATGTATATGAAATGGCACGGAATAAGGAAAAAATGTTGGCATGCATTCCGGCAATACAACCAGTTAATAATGCTGAATTAAAAAGATTGTCATCATATTATGGATATCGTATAGATCCAGTGTATAAGATTAAAAAGTTCCATTCAGGAGTTGATTTTAGTGCACCACAAGGTACTCCAATCTATTCGAGTGGTGCTGGTACTGTAAAAAAGACTCACCGGTCCAGAAGAGGATATGGAAATACAGTAACAATTGATCATGGATATGGTTATAGCACCTTTTATGCTCATATTAAAGAAATAAAAGTAAAGAAAGGTGAAAAAGTAAATAGAGGTCAAATTATTGCTACAGTTGGGAATACTGGTAAATCTACTGCTCCTCATTTACATTATGAAGTTAGAAAAAACAATCGGACAATAAATCCAATCTATTATTTCTTTAACGACTTATCACCAGAAGAGTTTGAAACTATCCTAACTCTTTCTAAACTTCCGAATCAATCACTTGACTAATTATTAACTATTTGATAATGACTGATAGGATTTATTATAAAATAGGGGATGTAGCTGATAAGTTTAACGTTAATGCATCATTAATAAGATATTGGGAGAAGGAGTTCGAGTTCATAAAACCTAAGAAAAACAAAAAAGGAACCAGATATTATTCGAAAAAAGATATTGATAATATTGAAATTGTTTATCATCTGGTTAAGATTAAAGGTATGACCATACAGGGTGTGGTTGATTATCTGAAAAGTAAAAAAGAAGAAAACACAATTAGTGAGCTTGATGTAATTGCAACATTAAAAAGAACAAAGCGATTATTATCGGAAGTTAAGGAAGCTCTTGAAAGGAAAAACTAAGCACCGTAGTTTTCAATGAATAGATTAGTTAAAATGAAAAAGTCAATATTGTTGATCGCAATTATTCTTGCCGTAGCATCTGTAAGTCAGTTATATAGTCAAGAAACCAAAACAATATCTCAAACTAGAAAGGATAATCTGATAAAGCTTCTAAACTATCGGTTTAAAGGTGGTTTCTATACTTTTGAAAAGATGTTTATGAAGACCGTTACCTATCCTGAAATGGCAATAGGTAATTGTGTGGTGGGAATTGCTTTGGTTTCGTTTAGGGTTAATTGTGATGGTGAAGTTTATGATATGAAGATAAAAACACCACTTGGTTATGGTATTGATAACGAGATATCGTCATTTTTCACATCTACTGCTGGACATTGGAATACATGTAATGATGATAAATATACACGTTTTGAAGTTCCTATTCAATTTACCTTAGAAGGTACGTTAACTAACTCAGATGATGCTTTATTGATTTTTGAAGCTGATAATCCAGGATTTTTATGTAATGGTGATGAGTATTACTTAAAAAAAATGGAGAAATATATGAGCAAGGGGAAATATAAAAAAGCTATACCTTACATTGACATACTAATTCGTCGCGATCCTTATAATTCATATTATATGGATGAAAAAAAGAGAGCAATAAATGGAGGAAAATAGGAGATGTGTTTTTGTATTCTCATTGTTACTTAAGTTCATATAAAACCATAATTATATAGTAGTCAGCTATGTTAGATTACTTTACAACGCTTGATAAGGAAATATTAGTTTTGTTAAATGGAGCTAATAATCATATACTTGATAGTATTATGGTATTTGTAAGTTCAAAACTAGGATGGGCACCTCTTTATTTATTTTTACTTTATAAAATCATAATTGATTATAAAAAGAAAACATGGCTGGTACTTATATTTGTTGGGTTAGCCGTTTTGCTTGCTGATCAGATCTCAGTTCAATTATTTAAAAATGTATTTTTAAGATTAAGACCCTGTCATGAGGCAGATCTTATTGATATATTACACATGGTGAAAGGTTGCGGAGGTAAGTATGGTTTTGTCTCATCTCATGCAGCAAATAGCTTTGCTGTTGCTACATACATTATTTTACTGTTACGATCAAAACATCCCTGGATTTGGCCACTAATGCTGTTTTATTCAATAATAATAATTTATAGCAGAGTTTATTTAGGTGTTCATTATCCCACCGATGTAATTGGAGGAGCTTTTCTGGGTATTACCATTGGATATTTATGTTATTCCATTTATAATTTCCTTAATAAGAAGGTCTGAGTTTTTTTTAAGATATTTGCCAATTAATTAATTAAGGGGAAAGTTTGAAAATCGCTGTAAATACACGATTATTACTTAAAAATAAATTGGAGGGAATCGGTTGGTTTACCTATGAGTCACTCAAACGTATTGTACTGTCTCATCCCGAACATCAGTTCTATTTTATTTTCGATAGATCATTTAATCATGAATTTATTTTTGCTGATAATGTAACACCTGTTGTTGTTGGTCCACAAGCTCGTCATCCAATATTGCATTATATTTGGTTTGAGTTTTCAATACCAATTGTACTTCGAAAAATAAAACCAGATGTATTTGTTTCTCCTGATGCATATTTGTCACTTTCGGCAAATTATAGCGACCTTGTTGTAATTCATGATCTTAACTTCGAGCACTTTCCAGAGCATATGCCATGGTTAGCTAGAAAGTATTATAGATACTTTACACCAAAGTTTGCCAGAAAAGCCAAAAGAATTGCCACAGTTTCCGAATTCTCAAAACAAGATATTGTTGAACAATATGGTGTTAAGTCGGATAAAATTGATGTTGTTTACAATGGTTCGAATGAGTTATTTAAACCTTTATCAGAGGATGTGGTTAAAAAAACCAAAGAAAACTTTACTAAGGGGTGTAATTATTTTGTTTTTGTAGGTGCATTAAATCCAAGAAAAAATTTACAAAATATATTTCAGGCTTTTGATAAGTTTAAGGTCAACGACGATACAAACACTAAATTTGTTGTTGTTGGATTAAAGATGTATTGGTCTGAAGAAATAAAGGCTGTTTATAACAGAATGAAATATAATTCGGATGTAATATTTACCGGAAGACTAGAACCTGATGATCTTAGTGCTGTTGTAGGATCAGCCATAGCACTTGTTTATACTTCTTTTTTTGAGGGGTTTGGAATTCCTATTATTGAGGCATACAATGCCGAAGTACCTGTTATTACATCTAATGTTACTTCAATGCCCGAAATTGCAGGGGATGCATCTATATTAGTTGATCCTTCTAACATTGACCAAATTGCAAATGCAATGTATCAGGTATCTTCTGATAGTAGCTTGGCTAAATCACTCATTGAAAAGGGTAGGACCCGGCGTAAGGATTTTTCTTGGGATAAAACGGCAGATAACCTGTGGAAATCAATACTTAAAACCAACACTTAAAACCAAAACTAAAAATACAATAATGAATATTCTAATACTAGGAAGCGGAGGAAGAGAACATGCAATTGGCTGGAAAATTGAACAAAGTAGCCATGTAAAAAATATTTTCATAGCTCCAGGAAACGCAGGAACTCGAAATATAGGCAAAAATATCCCGGTTGATTTGGATGATTTTAGTAGCATTAAAACTATTGTAATTGAAAATGAAATTGATATGGTTGTGGTAGGTCCCGAGGCACCTCTAGTCGATGGAATTTATGACTATTTTTTGGCCGACCCTATTTTAAAGGATATTTCTGTTATTGGCCCCTCAAAGGCTGGTGCGATGCTTGAAGGTAGTAAGTCTTTTGCAAAGGACTTTATGGCAAAATATAATATACCCACTGCAGCCTACAATACGTTTAATTCATCTAATTTGGAAGAGGGACATGCTTTCTTAGATAGGCTATCACCCCCATATGTGCTTAAGGCTGATGGTCTTGCTGCTGGCAAAGGTGTTTTGATTATTGAAGATTTAGATAAGGCTAAATCGGAACTTACAACAATGATTACAGAAGAGACTTTTGGTGATGCATCGAAAAATGTTGTGATTGAAGAGTTTTTAAGTGGTATTGAGCTATCTGTATTTGTACTTACCGACGGTAAAGACTACGTTATCCTTCCCGAGGCAAAGGATTACAAGCGAATTGGTGAGGCTGATAGTGGTCTTAATACAGGTGGTATGGGTTCTATTTCCCCAGTTCCATTTGCCAACAGTGAGTTTATGCAAAAAATTGAGGATAGAGTAATTAGGCCAACGGTAGAAGGTCTTTCCAAAGATGGTATCTTATATAAAGGTTTTATTTTCTTCGGTTTAATTAATGTAAACGATGATCCCTATGTAATTGAATACAATTGCAGAATGGGGGATCCAGAGGCAGAATCGGTAATACCAAGAATTGTAACCGATTTAGTTGATTTATTTGACCATACAGCAAAGGGTACTCTTAAGGATGCAAAAATTGAATTTGACGGTCGTACTGCAGCAGCAATAATGGTAGTTTCAGGTGGATATCCCGGTAATTATGAAAAGGGCAAATTAATAACTGGGCTTGATAATGTTAATAATTGTATTGTTTTTCATGCTGGTACTGCCGTTGATGTTAATGATAACTCAGTAAAAACAAGTGGAGGCAGGGTATTGGCTGTTACTTCATTGGGAGAAACCATGAGCAGCGCATTGGAAATGGCATATTCAAATGTGGAAATGATAGAATTTGAGGGGAAATATATAAGAAATGATATTGGATTTGATTTGGTTCAATTTGATAGTTAAATGATCAGTTTTTTTAGCACGGGATATATTTCAAGGTACATATTGATTACTATTTTAGGTATAGTAATTTGGTTGCCTTCTTTTCTACTTTCTTCTGAATATAATGGTGTACAAAGCTATGCTTATGATAGTATAAGTCTGATTTTGGCTAAGAGTACCTTTCTCTCAACTATTATATCGTTTGTTATTACGTTAGTTTCCGCCTTGTTATTGAATACTTATGCAATAAAATATGGAGTAGTTGGAAAGGTTAGTACATTAATCTTTGCATTATATATTATATTTTCAAGTGCTTTGGTTGAAGATTTCCACAATAATCCTGTTGTTTGGGCTAATCTTATCTTAATATTTGTTTGGGGAAATATGATGGATCTCCCATATACAAGAAAGCCAATTCCTGTAATATTTAATGCATCTTTTTTAATTGGATTAGCATCTCTATTCTATACACCCTTAGTATTCCTATTTACTTTTATATGGCTATCCGTAATCGTACATAGAATGATGTCTTGGAGAAATCTTTTGGTCTCAATTATTGGAATAATTCTGCCATATTTTTTTTTGATGATAATTAGTTTCTCAATGGGCAAGCTATTGGAGGAGTGCTATTTATTATTCAACAATCTTAAAATAGATTTCACCCCTGTTCTAACAAGTAACCCTACTGAGATTATCATATTAGTAGGTTTGGTAATTATTATTGTAGTATCGGCTTTTGGAATATCAGGAAAGTTAAGTGAAAGAAATATCAACTTGAGACGAAATTTATTAACTACCATTGTACTGTTAGTATTGATATATTTAATATTGATTGTTTTTACCAAGACATTGGTGACCCTATTGCTATTATGTATTCCCTCTGTTATTTTGGTGAGTAATTGGGTAAGTTTTGTTAAGAAACCTCGATTTTATAATATTGCATTAGTATCATTAACCGTTATTATTATTCTAAA
>JAERTF010000069.1 GCA_016845105.1 Bacteroidota bacterium
GGGTTTCTTCCTTTACGTGGTGCCTTGTCATTTACACAGAATTTACCAAATCCTGAAATCATAATATCTTCACCGGATGCCAGGGTGGATTTCATTATTTCAAGAAAATGTTCTATTGTATCTTTTGCTTCTGATGGAGAACAGTTATTTTTTTCTGAGATTTCTTCAATGATTGTTTGTTTAGTGAGTGCCAAGACTATCCCGACTCCTTTTTATTAACATGTTGAAAATATATACTGATTTGGTGTATCTACAGTCATTGTATAGAAATTGTCAAGAACAAGGATAAAATGCAACCACAAGCTGTCAATCATACTGGTGTAATAAATGAAATCCTCAAAGGCATTGTGGATCGAGTTACGTTTCATAACCCTGACAATGGGTGGTCAATCCTCAAAGTAATGCCTTTCAATAACCCTCAAGGTCAAGAAACAGTTATTGTGCATCAAACAAAAGTATTTGCCGGTGCTACAATGGAATTTCAAGGATCATGGACAACTCATCCTAAATATGGGCGCCAGTTCCAGGCAACTGTAGCAAAGGAAAAGAAACCTGCAACAACTGCAGCATTGGAAAAATATCTTGGTTCAGGTCTAATTAAAGGTGTTGGTCCTAAAACAGCGAAAAAGATTGTTAAACATTTCAATCAAGATACGCTTGCTATTTTTGAAAAAGATATTGAAAGACTTACCGAAGTTCCAGGTATAGCACAGAAAAAACTTGATATGATAAGTGAGGCATGGACTGAGCATAAAGCAATCCGTGAAGTCATGATGTTTTTACAATCTCACGGGATCAGTACACTGTTTGCTGTCAGAATATATAAAGAATACGGTGATGATGCCATACGATTGGTTACAGAAGATCCTTATCGATTGTCTAATGACTTCTATGGGATCGGCTTCTTCTCAGCGGATAAAGTCGCTTTAAGTATTGGACTTGAGCCTGATAGCCAACAAAGAATATTGGCGGGTATCAAGCATGTACTTGCTGCAAGCAGAAACTTTGGACACTGTTATCTGACTGCTTCTCAAATTGATAAAGATGTCAAAGAATTATTAGAATTAGATCTGTCTGATAAACTGCTTGAGCTATTGAAACATATGGAAACAGAAAAGTTGCTCATGGTTCGTGATATTGTTCAGGACGATGGTATTTCAGAACAATGCTATTATTCAAAATCTTTATACTTTGATGAACTATATGTTGCAAAACGAATATCTGATATTGGCAATCCTCCAAAGGTTGATAAAAAAAGGGTTGAAAGCTGGATATCTCGATATTGTGAAGTGAAAAATATGTCTTTGAGTGATGAACAAGCTGATGCAGCAAAAGGCATTGTTTGTCAAAAATTTTCTATCCTTACCGGTGGACCAGGGTGCGGAAAAACAACCGCTACTCTCGTCATAGTTAAATTGATTGAAGCAATGGGTTTAAAGGTACTATTAGCAGCCCCAACGGGTAGAGCGGCTCAAAGAATGATGGATGTCATCGGAAAAGAATCAAAAACAATCCATAGATTACTGGGGTGGCAGGGAGGTAAGTTTAAAAAAGATGAAGAAACACCTTTAAAAACAGATTTTTTAATCGTTGATGAATGTTCAATGCTTGATATCAATTTGACCGCATCTTTATTAAAAGCAATTCCTAAAAATGCTCAGGTTTTATTCATAGGGGATTCAGATCAATTGCCCTCTGTTGGAGCTGGTAATGTCATAAAAGATATCATTGCTTCTGAAGCTGTTCCTTGTTTTCGATTAACAAAGATTTTTAGACAAGCACAAGAGTCATTGATAATTAAATACGCCCACCAGATTAACAGAGGTGATACCCCCTGGATTAAATCACCATTTAAAAAACCTGAAATATGGAAAGAAAAAGCTGACTGTTTATTCCTTGATTCAGATGAAGCTACCAAAGAACAGATAAGTTTTATATCAAGAGTAAAAAGATTTTATGACCTGAAGGAAACTGAACTGGAAAATAACGTTTCTATCGATTCTGATGATTCTGACTTCTTTGAGTTCAGGGTCCAGGAACCGGTTATTCCATATGAAACGGAAATCACTATCCCTAAAAAATTTGAGCATGTAAATCTTGAAAAAGTATATCAAGCTGAGACCAAAATTGAAGAATTATTTTCAGTTTTAAAAAAAGTTCATCCATGGTCATCTCTACACTATGGGTTCTCTGCTTTGGATGTTGTAAGGAAGTTATACCAGGAATGGATACCCAAATATCATGGGAATAGTGAAATACAGATCCTTTCTCCTATGACAAGGGGGAGCCTCGGCACTATCAGTTTGAACAGAGTAATCCAGGAAACTTCAAATCCCTTTATTGAAGGGAAACGACAATTGAAAGTTGGGGAAAGAATATTCAGGGTCGGTGATCGGGTGATTCACAGACGTAATAATTATGACCTGGGTGTCTTTAATGGTGACATAGGTGTTATTCAAGATATTGATAATGTCGATTTAACCTGTTCAGTTGCCTTTTTTCCTGATAATCGGTTGGTTCATTACAAACAAAATGATATCATGGAGCTTGATTTAGCGTATGCTATCACCATACACAAATCTCAGGGTAGTGAATTTGAGGTTGTAATTATTCCTGTTCTAACACAGCATTTTAAAATGCTTTTTCGAAATTTGATATATACCGGAATAACCAGAGCTAAAAAGTTGGCTGTTTTTGTTGGTACACGAAGAGCACTTGCCATGGCGGTTAAAAATCAAGACATCAGTAAAAGACAAACGGCACTGCAAGATTTATTAATGCAATTTGATCATGCGAATAGCTGATTATTTTCATCAAGTTTAATAGGCTCAGCTCAATCTGTGATTTAAACTGGGAGGATCACACGTGTTGATGTATCATTTTTATGAACATCAAAAATCATAATATTAGAAGAATCCATCAGGATTCCCGTTCAACTTCCAAAACCATCTAAAAATCTGAATATGGGACCAACCCTGTTCAACGGTGACTGAGAAAAAGATCTACAAATAGATCCAATGAGATCGAGAAAGAAATATTCTCCTATGAAAT
>JAERTF010000070.1 GCA_016845105.1 Bacteroidota bacterium
GAATAAAACCATCGAACTTTCGAAATTAAAGTTCGATGAAATTTTAATAAAAGAGCTGTCACTTTTCAAACTATTATTCAAAAATGAGGTGGTTGCAAATAAGTTTATTGTTGCTAAGCCTTCATTATGGTTTCATGAAAATAATAATCCAAAACAGTTTAAGGAACACCCCAAAGAAGTTATAAAAAGTCTAAAACAGCATCCAAACTTGTTGGGCGACTTGGTAATTATTGTAGATGAAATTGAAATTACCCATGGTAAAGTTGATGTAAAATCATTAATTGATGACGATAGTCATAGCGGATCGGTTAGATTTAAATTGGTACTAAAGCACTTTAATACCTCCAAAGAACAGATATTTAATGAGGATAGGTTTTTGTTTGCAAAAAAGCACTTCTTCAAACTTAGTAATTTCGACTACACAATGCCAAACGGTGATGAAATTAAATTTGATTCAATTGTTTTTGGTTCAGAGTATGATGGTCTGCAAATAAGTAATATCGATGCTAATATTCAGCAGGATTCATTGTACCCGGGAATTGAGTCAGTTAACCTTCATCTTCAAGAGGTTTTGATTGAGGGAATAGATTATAAGGATGTTGAGCAGTTTGATGATGTTGAAATTGAACAAATCAGATTATCCCAAGCGAATATAGTTGTTGTTACAGAGGATAATTATGATATTCTCACCCATTCTCATAAAGCACATTCGAAAAAGATAAAACCCAATAAATTCATTAATAGCTTGATTCTTGATGCATTGGTTTTAAATAACATTAGTTTATTGGCAAAAAGTGTTTCAGGGGATACCATAGCTGAGGTTAAATCATTTAATTTTAGTGTGACTGATATTGTTATTGATTCGTTGGTTGTGGCCACCAAGACTCCAAAACTAAACTTTGAGAGTATAAAACTTAGTATGTCGGAGTTTATTCTAAACCTAAAGAAACAAGATCTGGATATTAGTTTTAACAATTTTTCATTTGCTGAGGATATTGGAAAGTTGTCCTTATCAAACTTGCATTTTGATGATAACGTTACAAATAAACACTCTTATTTTGTTGATGTTAGCTCAATTGAGTTGTCAGGATTGTCAATCCAGGATTACCTTGATAAGAAAATAATTAAACTAAGCCTAAACATTTCCAAACCTGTTGCTAATTTTGATATCAGCGAAATCAGAAGTAAAAATGCCAAGGGACAAAAACTATCATTTAATAATTTTGAGATCAGTGAAATATTAGTATCCAGCGGTAATTTTAGCTTTACTGAAGTTGATAAGATTAGTCTTGATGTATCAGGTTTTAATTTGAACACAGGACAAATTAAACTTGCTGATTTTAATAAGATACATGAGATAGTTACTGATAACCTAACTCTTGATTTATCGAAAATAGCCCTTGCCTTGCCAGAGAAAAGATTAAATATTGAAACAGGATTATTGTCAATCTCAAACAATAGTCTGGAGCTTGTTGGTTTATTGAGCAATCAGTATGGTAATGATAATACGAAGTCAAGTTTGTTTATTAAGGAGTTCAATCTTAATGAAATTGATTTTGCAAAGGTTGTTAATCAAAAAGAAATAGATATCAGCAAAGTAAAGATTATTGAACCTCGTATTATTGGTGGTTTTGATATTGCTAGTCATAATAAGGATGTTAGTAATGGAAAATCCAACGATTCTATTCCGTATAGCATCCTGATCGGAGATCTCGAATTAATAAATGGTAATATTGATTTTAACATCACTAGTAAAAATGGCCCCATATATATAACTAGTGGGTTTAATGTTGAAACAACTAATATTAATATCTCAGATATCCACGATAAATCATGGATTAATAAACTTGGTTGGGATATAAACCTATCAAAGGGAAAAATTAATTTGTCCGATTATCATATTGATTTTGAGAAATTTGAATCCGACAAGGATCGTGGTGCTCTTGTGCTTAAGAAACTTAATATAGTTGATAGGGATAAATCCCGTAAAGGTAAATTTGAAATATTAGATTTTTCTATAGAACAATTAGATTTGGAAGGGTTTACTTATGATTCATTGTTTAATAACTCAATGCCAATTGCTAAGACCCTTTCTATCTTAAAACCAATTATTAATCTTAGAATTGATACTCGCATTTCAAAGCCAGAAATAAACCATCATTCAAACAAGTCTAGGTTAGTATTTCCTTTTGAATTAGATGAACTAAAAGTTAGCAAGCTATCAATAAATCTGAAGAAAATAGATAGTATATCTGCTTCCTATTTTAGTGTTGATGAGTTAGATTTTAGTTATCAGTTGGATTCATCAAGTAATATAACACAGGATGTGGATTATCTAACCATTAATAATTTCCAATTTTCGGATACGGTTAAAAACACTTTTTCACAGGTTGGTAATATTATTCTTAATAAACAAGACAATAATCTTAATGTTAAGAATATAAAGGGAGGTGCTATTAATCAAGATGTTGGGTCTGGTAGTTTTGTTAAGTATTTCTCAAGTGAGCTTGATTTATCAAATATTTACATAAGTAGTACATCTCCACATGAAATTTCAATTGATGAAATAGAATTTATGGATTTCAGTCTTGAAATAGAAAGTGATTCAATAAAAAATAAGAAGTCAAATAAATTAAAAAACAGTAGACCTAAGCTACCAACTTTGATTAAAAGTATTGATATTAATGAATTTAATGGTGGTAGCATTGATTTTACACATACTACCATTTCATATGATAACACAAATCAATTTTTATTGAAGGATATTGGGGTTTCAATAGTTGATATAACAATTGACTCTAGTACTGTTGGTAATAATCCATTTAACCTGGCTCATAGTATTTCACTTAGAACAGTAGGTAATAAATTTGTATCTAAGGATAGTCTTTATTCAACAAGCCTAGCAAGTGCTGAATATGATTTTAGGAAGAATGTATTATCAATTGATTCGTTAATTATGAAACCTAGGTATGATTCAGATGAATTCTTTAAAAAAGCTGTTTATCAAACAGGGAAGATGGATATTATTGCCGGTAATATTGTTTGCAGTGATTTTAGGTTAAAGGAACTTGTTGAGAGGGGAATAATCCATATTGGAGCGGTAGATGTTTATGATCTCAGTGCAGTTATTTTCCGGAATAAACTATATGAGATGAATCCAAATGCCTACAAAAAGATGCCACAAGAGGCATTATTTAGTGTTCCTCGAATTTTGGCTATTGATTCACTAAAAACTCATGATTCATATATTAAATACAGGCAGTTAAGCAAAAAATCAGTAGTTCCTGGCGAGATATTTTTAAACAAGTTTAATTTGTCTGTGTTTAATGTAAATAATGATCGCTCTAATTTGGATACTAGTTCAGCAATGGTGGCCAATGTAAATGCCATGTTACTCGGAGAAGCTTCCTTAAAACTAAAAGTTAGCTTTCCATTGTTGAGTCCCAATTATGATTACAGGGTATCAGGTAGTATTGATAAACTTGAGTTTACAAAGCTTAATTCAATGACACAAAATCTTGCAGGAATTACAATGAAGAGAGGAACTGGAGGAGTTGATATTCCACTTATTAAGGGAAATGGCAGTTTCAGTGAAGGCGCAATTTATTTTAAATATAAGAAGCTAAAGATTGAACTTTATGATCGCGAAAAGGCCAGAAACACATCTGGTTTAACCGGTAGTATGGCAAACTTATTACTCAACGATATATTTATAAAATCAAACAATCCCGGTTTTTTAGGGAAAACACGTGAGGGCGAAGTATACTTTAAAAGAAACACCCAAAAGTCTATTGTTTTTAATATATGGAAGAGTGTATTTAGTGGTATAATGTCTACCATGGGGTATAATAATAAAGAACAACGTCAAGAACAAAGAGCCAGACGCCGTTCAAAAAGAAAATCCTAATAGTTAGAAACTGGATTTATATTAAGATCCTGCAATTCTGTAACGATTAGTCTCGGTTCTGTTATTTTAAGCAATAAGCATAGGAGTATAAAGTAGTAAATATTCTACTTACAACATTTATCCTTAACTCACCAATGCTTTTTATTCAAAAATAAATTATTTAGATAAAAAAGGGATGCTGCTTTTGGTACATTGAGGTTTATTTTGTCTCATAAACCGTCTTATTATCAGGTACAATTATTACCTTTGACCCTTTAATAAATTATTAAATCAATATTAATATGAAATCAATTTTAAATGCAATAATTATTGTTGCTTTGTTATTAAACCTTCCGGTTTTAGCTCAAGAAGAGGTTAAGGAAGAGGAGAAAAAGGGATATGAATTTACAAGTGTAATCGATATTGAAAATACTTCAGTTAAAAATCAATATCGTTCCGGAACATGTTGGAGTTTTTCAGGTCTTGCGTTTGTGGAAGCTGAGTTACTGCGTATGACAGGAAAGGAATATGACCTATCAGAAATGTTTATTGTGAGTCACACATATTCTGATAAAGCTACTAAATATGTTAGACTAAATGGTCACCTAAATTTTGGCGGTGGTGCAGAAGTTACTGATGTGTTCAGAGTAATAAAAAAGTATGGTATGGTCCCTGAAACTGCATGTACTGGGCTGCATTATGGAGAAACTAAACATACGCATGGTGAATTAGATATATTACTTAAAAATTATGTAGATGCTATCATTAAAAACAAAAACAGGAAATTAACTCCGGTTTGGCACGATGGCTATAACAAAGTATTAAATACCTATTTGGGAGAACTACCCGATAAATTTGAGTATGAGGGACAAGAATACACACCGTTATCATTCGCTGAAGCTACAGGGTTTAATACTGATGACTACATCGAGATTACATCATATATGCATGAACCATACTATAAGGAATTTCAAATGGCAATTCCAGATAACTGGTTATGGGCTTCAATTTACAATGTGCAGCTCGACGAAATGATGAATACAATTGATAATGCCTTAGAAAATGGGTACACTGTAAACTGGGGAGCTGATGTAAGCGACAAGGGTTTTGGTTGGAAAAAAGGAGTTGCTATTATTCCAGCCGAAGAAAAACCTGACCTTTCTGGAACTGAAAAAGAAAAATGGGAAGCATTGACAAAGAAGGAGAAGCAGAAAGCGATGTATTCATTTGACGGACCTACCGATGAGAAGGAAATAACTCCTGAATTACGTCAGGAGCATTATGATAATTATTTAGTAACTGATGATCATGGTATGTTGATTGTTGGAACTGCCAAGGATCAGGATGGCAATAAATATTATAAGATAAAAAATTCCTGGGGAACAGAAGGTCATATTTATGATGGTTATTTCTATGCATCTGTTGCATATGTAAAACTACAAACAATTGGTATTGCAGTTCATAAGGAAGCATTACCTAAAAAATTAGCCAATAAACTAGACCTTTAATCTGATCAAGATTTAAACCTTAAGAGCATCGATCTTCGCTGATTGATGCTCTTTTTGCATTGGATGGTAATGTTTTGAAATCATACTTGCAAAGTATCTTATTTAACTATTGTTAATAATGGAACACAACCTAAACAAATATCATAGCCTAAAATCCAAAGTATTACGAATATTTCTTCTTTTTTCTGTTTTATCTGTTTCTGTATTGTTTAATAATTGTAGAAAGGTACATTTCTATGAAGGCAGGTCTGTAATAATTAATCGAACATTTGATCAATCATTAAACGACTCTGCATTAATTTTTGGAAATGTGTTTTCAGCTGTTGATAATACAACACCCGAGATTAATGCACGTATATGGTGTGATAAAATACCCCAAGAAACCCTTAGTGATTTTGAGGGGTATTATCAGTTAAAACTACCGGTAGGAACGTATGATATAAACTGCCTGGGGAAGCACAGTAATAGCAATGAGGTTGAAATACTAAAGGAATTAGTATTGACTGCAAATGAAAAAGTCATGATTAATTTCTACCAGGAAATTACGGTTGAATGAAATCCATATCTTTTAAATGGAATAGCCTAAGTTTCAAACTTAAACATTATTTCCTCAATACTTTTCTCGGAGCCCACAAGTGTAATTATATCACCTAAACGCAATCGGGTATAACCATGAGAGATGATAATATGGCCTTTGCGCATTATTGAAAGAATAATAATATCAGATGGAAGTCGTAATTCCCTGAGTCTCATGCCATGTATGTCATGATTAACTATTTCAACATCAACAGAGTCCTGACCTTCGTCCATGCCCAGCAAAAGAGTAGCGGCATTTGGAGACCTTACAAAATGGTCAAGCAGACTAACAATGGCGGTGGTAGGTTCAATTATTAGAGCACCTAGATCATGAAATTTGTTGAAGTTTTCGCGCTTGTTTAGCCTTACTATAACTTCTTTGTTCCCAATTTTTTCATAGATTAATTCTGCTAACTCTAGATTCTTTTTGTCGCTAAGCATAAGAACAACAGCATCCACATTTGCACAATCAATTTTATTCAGACTTTCCAGTGAAAAATCATTCATTTTAAGAACTTCAAATTCGCTTATGTCATCAATCTTGAAATCATCAACAGAAACTAACTTTGGTTTCCAGTTGTGTTTGGCCAATTGTTGTGCTAAAGCAATTGATTGGCTTTCAACGCCAATAATTAATGCATCTTGATTATGTTTATGTACAGGAGAGTTTGCTCTTAAATGGCTTTCTTTTACGAAATTCAAAGTCCATTTAAATAGGGGAGGACCAATTAATTGGTTAATAACTATAATTGCAATAATAATGGTTTCAAACGCATGTCCCCATGCCGGAAATTCGGTAGCAACAATTGTTGCCAAACCAAGAGCAACACCAGCCTGTGTTACATATGGCATCCAAGAAATAAACGTATATTCTCTGGGGTCATTCGCAGCAATAACTCCAGTAATTCCACCCAAAAACATTGTTATTAGTCTAACGAAAAATAGTACTATGGCAATCCAAAAAACACTCAGAAGAGTTTGAATCGACAATGAAGCTCCTGTTAAGGTAAAAAATATTATGTAGATAATTGGTGCCACTATGTCCAATTGTTCAGAGAATTCGATACGGTGCTTTGAATAATTAGTAATTACGAAACTTGCTATAATACAAATCAATAAAGGTTCGACAACAATTTCATGGGTGAAGAATAATTCGGAAGAACTAGCTAGTAACGCAGCACCTAGATATATTGAATATCCTGTAATAATAATAAGTGCAGATTTTATCCTACTATCTAGGGTTAGCGAAAAAAAGAACTTAAGTAAGCTACCACCAACAACTCCAAGTCCGAATGATAGTAATAACTCAAACAGTAGAATTATAAAAAAATAGATGTCAGTGGTTTCGCCACTAATAAATGCTTTGGCAAGTGCAAAACTGATGGCAAAAAGGATTATCACAAGCACGTCCTTAACCACAGTTACTCCCATTACGGTCTTGGTAAATGGACCATTTGCTCGCATTTCATTGATAACTGCAATTGCTGAAGAAGGTGACCGAGCTACAAAAATTGTCCCAAATAATATTGCTACTGCTATCTTAGAAATTGCATCCATTTCCTTCATAAATGGGATGTAATCAGCAATAAAATATACACTTATACTACTTAAAACAAAGGTTATAACTAGCTGGCCGATGGTCATCCATTTAATTGAATTAATTCTGCTTCTTAGTTCATTTAGATAGAGTTCTGAACCCGCAGAGAAAGCAATAATTGAAAGAGCTATATCATATAAGAAATCAAGTTTGTGAATTGCTTCTACTGTAATGAAATTGAGCATTGAAGAGCCTGCAATAATTCCCGTAATTATAAATCCTGTTATAAGGGGTAGTTTAATTTTTTGAAAAACTTTGGCGATACTATCAGCTGCCAAAGCAACAATAAGTAATCCAATACCAACAACTACGAGTGATCCAAGATTAGTATTTATACCAGATAGTACCTCCATTTATTTGTTAATGCTTGTATATTTAATGTATAAGGATAGTTATAAATACAACAGTGAAAGTATATAATACCTACAAAGTAATTAAAAATTAATTAATTTGAGATTATTATTTTTATTGAGAGGTTTTAGTTAATCGAAATTTTCAATAATTAGTTTTTTAAAACCCTCAGTGGCATAGTCACTATACACTCCAGAATCAGCTGAGAAAATGAAGAAGGCATCTAGGTCTTTACGCCCTTCAACAAAGTCGATTGATTTTTCAAGGCCCATAATCATACATGCCGTTGCATATGCATCTGCAAGAGCAGTATTGTTGCATACTATCGAAACACTAAGCAAATTATGCTGCGCAGGGTAGCCTGAAATGGGATTTATTATGTGTGAATATCTGATGCCATTTTCTTCGAAAAACTTACGATAATTACCCGAAGTAGCAACCGATTGGTTAATTAGTTTAATTACACCTGTTAGGTTTCTTTGATCGCTGGATTTTTTTGCCGGCTTTTCAATACCAACTCTCCAGTTATTGCCGTCAGGTTTATCTCCACTTGCCATAACTTCTCCACCAATATCTATTAAAAAATTGTTTATATGGTTTTCTTTAAGGAAAATACCAACCATATCAACTGAGTAACCTTGCGCAATTGCATTAAAATCAATTGTGGTATTTCTATTCTTCTTGATAATTGTATTTTTGAATAGATCTATTTTCTGATAACCCACAATATTCAATAAACTATCAATTATGATTGAATCTACTTGTTTGTTGCCGTCGTAACCAAACCCCCATGCTTTAACCAACGGGCCAATTGTAAAATCAAATGACCCATGTGTTTCGATAGCCACTTTTTTAGAAAGGTTAAAATTATCAGTAAAATACTTATCTATTTTAACATTGGCTTCGTTATTGTTAACCTTGGATAATATTGATCCTGGTACCCACAATGATACCGATTGATCAAATGCATCGAGCAGGGAATCTATTTCATGTTGGAAGTCTCTTTGTTGCCTGTCGTAATATATAATCGAATAATATGTACCCTGAGCTTCTCCAATTAGTTTAACTGGTGCGGTTTTTTCATTAACACATGAACTTACAATTATCAGAATGACAATAAGGTTACGCCACATTATTCAAGGTTTAAAAGCGATACGTTAGATTAGCAGAGAAGGCACCTACTGTTCTTATTTTTTGGTTATCACTATTATATGTTTTATCGGTATATCTTATTCCCAATGATCCAACTAATGATATGCTAAGGGCTTCTATGGGTGTGAACATAATTCCATTATTAACTAAAAATCGAAATACAAATGTATCCGTTTTTGTACGAGTATAACTACCAGTATAATCATTATAATATCCATCAAAAAAACCAGTCCCAACTTGTATTCCAGGGCCCATAAAGTACCTAACTTTGCCTTGGCCTGTTGGATAAAAATTTAATGAAATACCGGTATAGAATGTATTATAAACATCATCGAATCCTGAAATAGCATCCTCATCTCCATACCCTATGGCAAGTGGAATCTGAATACCTATTTTACCATTGGATAATATCCTTTCGTAAGAAAGCTTGAAATTGTTAACTATTAAATCAAACAGGTGATAATTGATAAGATTCTTTTTAAAATCGAGTCTTTGTTTTGCTCTTGATTCTCTTTCAAAAAACCTAATGGAGCCATTCTCGAAAACAATCATGCTAATATCATTGTTGTCGATGGAAAATATCTCATCCGACTCAACATCATATAAGCTATAAGTTGTTTGTTCAAGCAATACATTGATATCTTTAGCAGAAATCCTATTTCCTTCATTTCGCTTATAGATAAAATCCTGAGCAAAAATAACGGTAGTCATTAACAGTATAATCGATAATAAAATGGTCTTTTTCATTTGTGTAGGTTTTAATTGTTTATTTTGTTTTCATGTTTATTTCACTGGTTAACTCTTGTGTGTTTAAAATCGTAAAGATAAATTTAATGATAATGCACCAGATGTTTGAGCTTTGTTTATTTCTTTTTTTGTCATATACTGTATGCCAACTGACCCAATAATACTTATGCTGAATGAATTACTAGGAGTGTAGGTTATTCCATTGTTTAATAGAAGTTTAAAATATCCTGTATTAAGATTGTCTTTGGAAGATGAGCCGTAATCGTTTTCATTATTATGATATATCCCATTTCCTATTCTAATTTCCGGTCCGAGGAAGTAGCGAAGTCTTCCCTGACCAGTAGGGTAAATATTAAAACTGGCACCCGAATAAAATTTGCTAACAAGTTCATTTGTGTAGTCTGGTTCCGTTGGAATTGGGTAATACAGAGTTGTCGTTTTATCTTTGTAGCCAAAGGATAATGGGATCTTGATTCCATATTTACCACCTGCTATTATTTTTTCATAAGAGAATGTAATATTACTTATCACAAAATCAAGTAAGTAGATACTAATAATATTTTCATCAAGATTAAGTTTATTGTACAAATGTTCATTTTGGTTTAAAATAATATTAGAGCCATCCTTATATGAAACTGTCTTAACTTGACTTCTGGGTATAGTTAGGTTTTTATTGTTCGAGTTACTATAAGCTTGATAACTAACGGTTGCAGGAGTAATTACAATGTTCTTTGCCATAATAGCTCTGTCATTGGAAAGAATAATGATATCCTGAGAGTATAATCCTATCGCTGAAAGAAATATGATAAGCAGTATTATGAACGGATTAAATTTACTGTTGATTCTCATTTCTACCTTTTTGGATAAACTCAAAACGAACAATGTCGTTAAAAATTATCTTAAAATAAAAAAGGTGACCAATTTGATCACCTTTTTATTATTGTTAGCTTCCGAAGTCATCGAACATTATCATTTCGTCAGGGACTCCAAGATCGTCAAGCATTTTCATAACTGCATCGTTCATCATTGGTGGCCCACAAAGGTAGTATTCAACATCTTCCGGTTCAGTATGATTTTTAAGATAATTATCATAAATAACCTGATGAATAAAACCTGTATAACCATCCCAGTTATCCTCTTCAAGTGGTTCTGATAGAGCAACATTAAATTTGAAGTTGGGATTATTCTTTTCTATTTTTTCAAAATGATCCTGATAGAATAGTTCACGTTTAGAACGACCACCATACCAGAAAGTTGCCTTTCTATCAGTATGCTTTGTATCGAAAAGATCGAAGATATGTGATCGCATAGGAGCCATTCCTGCACCACCGCCAATAAACATCATTTCGCGTTGTGTATCCTTTATAAAGAATTCTCCATAAGGTCCTGAAACAGTCACTTTATCACCAGGTTTAAGCCCAAATATGTATGATGAACAAATACCAGGATTAACGTTCATAAATCCGCCTTTTTTCCTATCCCATGGTGGTGTAGCAATACGAATGTTTAACATTACTATATTTCCTTCGGCAGGGTGATTTGCCATTGAATATGCACGATAGATTGGTTCCGGGTTTTTCATCTGAAGATCCCACATGTTGAATTTATCCCATTCATCGTGATATTCTTCTTCAATATCCATATCCTTAAAGTCAACAGTAACTTTTGGGACATCAATCTGAATATACCCACCTGATCGGAAATCAAGTGTTTCACCTTCAGGTAGTTTTACAACAAATTCTTTAATAAACGATGCAACATTGTGGTTGGATACAACTTCGCACTCCCATTTTTTAATACCAAATATTTCAGGAGCAACAGCAATTTCCATATCCTCACGTACCTTAACTTGACAACCAAGGCGCCAGTTATTCATCTGTTCTTTCCTAGTAAAGAAACCCTTTTCGGTTGGAAGAATTGACCCTCCACCAGAGTTTACTTGTACTTCGCACATTCCGCATGTTCCACCACCACCACAAGCGGATGGGATAAATATTTTATTTGTTGAAAGTGTAGATAATAGTGTAGAACCAGGATCTGTTTCAATTTCTTTTTCGTTATTAATAGTAATTTTAACTTTTCCTTGTGGCATTAACTTCTTTCTTGCGAAAAGAAGTAACCATACCAGTAATAGCATTACTGTTAAAAAGATGGCGACACTAACACCAATAACAACACCTATTCCAACTTGCAGTAAAGTCATTTTGTACAATGTTTAATTCAATTTCTATAATTTAATTCCTAAGAAGCTCATAAAAGCAATTCCCATTAACCCTGTTATAATGAATGTGATCCCTAATCCACGAAGTGCGGGTGGCACATTTGAGTATCTTATTTTTTCTCTAATTGCAGCTATACCAACAATGGCTAAAAACCAACCTACACCCGAACCTAATCCAAATGAGGTTGCTTGCCCAAGACTTTGATAATCTCTTTCCTGCATAAACAGGGAGCCTCCTAGTATAGCACAGTTTACAGCTATCAGTGGTAAGAATATCCCAAGTGACGCATATAGGGCTGGTGAGAATTTCTCAACAATCATTTCAACTAATTGCACCATTGAAGCAATGATTGCAATGAAAAGTATAAAACTTAAAAAGCTAAGATCAACATCTGCAAAACTTGCATCTACCCATACCAAAGCTCCTGCTTTTAGCACATATTCGTTAAGTAGATAATCAACAGGAACTGTAATTCCTAATACAAATATTACTGCAAACCCAAGGCCAACAGAAGTCTTAACAGTTTTACTTACAGCAAGGTATGAACACATGCCTAAGAAGTAGGCAAATACCATGTTGTCAATAAATATGGATTTTATAAATATGTTAAATATTTCTTGCATGGTCGTTAATTTTTAGTTCTTTTCAATTAAGTCGCGTGTGTAATAACGTTGTACCCAGATGATTACCCCAACAGTAATTAATGCCATTGGAGGTAGTATCATCAAACCATTGTTTTTGTATCCAAATTCGTAAAACCCTTCAGGAATTACCTGCATATCAAGCACAGTACCAGAACCCAGTAATTCACGAAAGAATGCAACAATAATTAATATTATCCCATATCCAAGAGCATTACCTATTCCATCCAGAAATGCTGGCCATGGTTTGTTACTCATGGCAAATGCTTCTAAACGACCCATGATAATACAATTGGTTATAATTAATCCAACAAAAACAGATAGCTGCTTACTTACATCATAAACAAACGCTTTTAATACTTGATCAACCAAAATTACCATTGAGGCAATTACCACAAGCTGAACAATTATTCTAATGCGAGGAGGAATACCATTTCTTAATAAAGAAATAAGTACGTTTGATACCGCCATAACTACAAGTACAGAAATTGATAACACTATTGCAGGCATCAATTTAGCTGTAACAGCAAGGGCAGAACAAATACCGAGTACTTGTACCGTAATAGGATTGCTAAGGTTAATAGGGTTTTTTATTAACTTCATATTCTTAGCCGAAAATAAAGGCTCTCTTTCTTTAACTTCTGCGCTCATCTTCTATCTGTTTTTTTGTAAATATGGTAAATAGGAATCAAGAATATCATAGATCATATCGTTTACACCATTACAGGTAATTGTTCCACCTGTAATCGCATCAACACCATGAATTCTTTCGTTGGGAGGCAGTTTGTCGGCACCACCTTTAACAACCTGAATTGATTTAAATTCATTTTTGTCGTTAAAAATCTGTTTGCCAATAAATTGTTTTGTGAAAAAGTCAGCAACTATTTCTGCGCCTAAACCAGGAGTTTCACCTTTGTGAGCAAAGGTAACACCAACAACAGTATTAAGATCGTCGTTTAATGCCATATTTCCCCATATTGGTCCCCAAAGACCCACACCTCTGAAAGGTATAACATATAATTTCTTATTATCTTTTTCAATCACATATAATGGAAGCTCATAGGGTTCACCTTGAGACTTTTTGTAAAGTTCCTTTTTCATATCAAGTTTAAAGGCTTTACCATCTTCTTTTTTTCCATCTGTATAAGAGTCTACAACTTTACCATCCTGGTCAATTACAATTTCTTCACTCACGTATTCGTTAAAGAGCTTCATTGCATTTGTTGCATCAACATCTTGTATATTGGCAGATACTAATATTCCGCCCATTTTATCAATTGCTATATTCCGTTCCTGGAACGGTTTTAGTAGCATGGCAGCTGTGGAAAGCAGTGCAGCAGCAATTATAACCATAATGGCTGCGTATCTGAATATATAACCGTTTGTATACATAGTTTATATATTTATTAGTTCTTAATTAATATTGCTTTCATGCGTTTTAGTCTCTTCTTGATGTTTGATTCAATAACATAGTGATCAATCAGTGGAGCAAAAACATTCATTAATAATATTGAAAGCATAACACCTTCAGGGTAGGCTGGGTTGAATACTCTTATAAGTATTGCAATTACACCCACAAGGAATCCATATATGTACATCCCCTTGTTGGTTTGGGCAGCTGTAACCGGATCGGTTGCCATAAATACGGCTCCAAATGCAAAACCTCCCAATAATAAGTGATTTAGTGGATCCATATTCATGTAATCATTTAATCCCCAAAGATTAAATAATAATCCCATTACATATCCACCTGCAAAAACACTTAGCATTATCCTCCAGTTTCCAATACCGGTAGCCAATAGAATTAATGCCCCTATCAGGATCATTAATGTTGAAGTTTCTCCAATGGATCCAGGTAGGAAACCCATAAACATTTCCCATTGTGATGGCATATTATCGAAATTACCCACCAAAGCGTTTCCCAATGGAGTTGCTCCTGAGAAAGTGTCGGCCATTTCACTTATCCAAACTCTTTCACCCGACATATCACTTGGATATGCAAAGAAGAGAAATGCCCTTGCAGTTAAAGCAGGATTTACAATGTTCATTCCAGAACCTCCAAATACTTCCTTTCCGAAAATAACTGCAAATGCAACTGCTACAGCAATTTGCCATAATGGTGTTTCAGGTGGAACAATCATCGGAATTAACAATCCTGAAACAAAAAACCCTTCATTTACTTCATGACTTCTAATTTGTGCAAAAACAATTTCCAAACCTAGACCAACACCATATGTTACAACTATTATTGGAAGCATTTTTAGGAACCCGTATAGAAACATTGTCCAGTGATCAGGTGATTCACCCAATGAAAGAAAATGTTGGTAACCAATATTCCACATACCAAATAGTAATGCAGGAATCAATGAAATAAAAACAACTATCATTGTTCTTTTCATATCAATGGCATCACGAAAGTGAGATCCCGCGGTTGTTACCTTATCCGGAACATAAAAAAGTGTTTCCACAGAATCAAAAGCAGAATGGAACTTTTGAAACTTGCCACCTTTTTCAAAGTGAGGTTTTTGCTTATCTATAAATTTTCTTAGCGCTTTCATGCGATATACTTCAGATTATACTTTATTAACTCATTTCCTGACGCATCATATCCAAACCCTTACGTATTATCGCTTGAATTTCGGTTTTTGATGTATCAATTACTTCACAAAGTGCGAAATCTTCATGATCTATTTCGTAAATACCAAGATTTTCCATTGCATCGATATCTTCCATTAAGACAGCTTTTATAAGTTGTAGTGGATAAATATCAAATGGGAAAACTTTCTCAAATTTGCCAGTCATAACATAAGCTCTAACTCCTCCATGAAGATTAGTGTCGACCTTGAATTTCTTATTAGGGGTTAGCCATGCAGGGAATGTTTTTGAGAAACTAAATTTACCAAAACCAGGTAGCATCCATCCAAAAAATTCATGATATTTTCCTTCAGGTATAACAGTTATCATCGAATCATAGAACCCAACAAAACCATCTTTTTCAATTTTTTCTCCTGTAAGAACTGTACCACTGATATGTCTGTTATCACCATTGGTTGTATTGTTGTCAATCATATTTGATATCGAAGCACCAATGTAAGTTTTAAAATACTTGGGGTTTTTAACTTCGGAACCAGCAAGAGCAATAACTCTTGATGAATCAAATTTACCTTCCAAAAATAGTTTTCCAATTGTTAGTACATCTTGAGGATATAAATACCAAACTAGTTCACCTTTGTTAATAGGGTCAACTTTGCTAATATGTAAACTAACATTGCCCGAAGGATGTGGCCCCCCAAAAGTATTTATCTGAACATTTTTAGAGTTTAAGAATACTTTAGATGTTGTTCTTTTGGTATCAACATTTAGATGCACCTTACCCTCAGTTAATTTTGTTAATACATCAAGACCAGCCTGAAATTCTTTACCCTGACCATGAACAATTAAATCAAAATCAGGAGCAAGAGGTGAAGTATCGTATGCTGCAACAAAAATAGCTTTTGGAGTTTCTGTTGGATTAGCAATAACTGAATATGGACGTTGACGCAAAAGCGGCCATACACCACTTTTTAGCATTTTCTCAACAATTTCATCCTTTTTAAGTTCGTTAATATTTGCTGCTCCAAAGTCTATTGCTTCGTATTTACCATCAGAATCGATGATGATCTCAAGCAAGCGTCTTTTAGCTCCGCGCCTAATTGCCTCAACTTTGCCACTAACTGGTGAAGTAAAAATGATATTATCTCTATTTTTATCAAAAAACAAAGGAGTACCAGATGTTACTTTATCACCTTCTTTAACCAATACTTTGGGAAAACATCCAATAAAATCAGGTGGTTTAATAGCGTACTTTTCAGCATTTAAGTCAACGATAGTCTTTTCAGCCTCTCCTAACAGCTTTATATCCAGACCTTTCTTAATTATAAAAGTAGTTGACATATGTATATAAATTCATGTGTTATTCTGATTGCAAATTACGTAATAATTTTTTTGCGATTTTATATTATTATGGCATAAAATGATATTTGTAACGACTCTAAATAAGTACCTAACTATATATGTCAGTAATACAGTTAAATATGAATTTTGAAGTGTGTGTTTGTGCACTATTTGGGTATATAAGATGTCATATTT
>JAERTF010000071.1 GCA_016845105.1 Bacteroidota bacterium
AAATAGTATGAAAGAGAATAATTGCTTGTTCTAAGGAATATTTTTGCAATAAAACTTGGTTTATAAGTTGATGAGTATTTTATATCAAATATATAGTACAATATGGCTAATAGTGTAATCGATATACCAGCCTGAAACAGAGTATTTGAAAATGAATCCGGGAACATCGAAAATGGTACAATGTAGTTTGTAGCAATTTGATCTGTTGGATTTCCTATGGAAATATATGCTAAACAAAAAGATATGATAATTAACAACAATCCAACAACAATAATCCAGGGAATATCTTTCCTGAATTTCCCAAAAACAACACGCCTTCCCAAGAAATATCCTATAAGTGAGAAAGCAATCCAAGGAAATACTCCAAAAAAACCTCCGATAATAAATCCTTTTAATATCCCTACGAAATCATTAAAAACTAGTGTTCCCATAAGGGTTTCCCAAGAAACTGGGTCATAATACATTCCTGAAAGTATTTTCTCTGTACCAGGATAAGCATGAAACTCGATATGTGTTATATTGTCGAAAAATGGTAAACCTCGTAGCCAAGGTGTTATTAATAATACAAGGGTGGCTAATAGTAAAATTCCCCAGTTTGGCACCTTTCGTAGATAAAATATTACTATGGTAGCAAATCCAATCAATGGAAGTATATCCCATGCCCACATAAGTGCTGGTCCATCTGTAATCAGGGCGATTAAAAGACCGGCAACAATAATGAAGAAACCACGCATAAGTGATTTCGATTGCAATTCTGAATAATTTCTTTGATTATTTCTATCATTTGAGAATGCAACACTCATGCCCATCATCATAAGAAATCCTGCAGCCCCCCATATTCCAAGCCCAGGCTCGATGATTAATAGAAGTGGATTATCAAAATCTTCAGGTTTTCCCAAAATCATGAAAAAATGAACAACAACCATCATTGTCAAAAGAAATCCTCTGAATAGATCAATTGAAACAACACGTTTATTACTTGTTGTTTTTGTTGTTTTTACTATCTGTTTTGAAGACCCTACTTTATCACTACTTTTAATCATGTTTTTAAAATCAAGTACTTTCACTTTAAATAAACTTGTAGTCAACCTATTTTAAGTATGTAATTTCTAACCACAAGTAAATTTAGTTTTCATTGTTTATACACTTTAAAATTAATATGTTATTTAATTTCATTAAGTGATCTATTGTAATCCTTTACAAATAAATTAACAATTCTGCTCATCAACCATTCAAGGCTATATTTACCATTATACTTATTGAATAGTATAACCATTATTTGTAGTATTGATAATGCAACTATTGCCGCTATTATAACACTTACAGTACCTAAACTTTGGACAATGTCAATATCAAAATAGTAATCAAGACCAATAATTGGCAAATCAAGTATCAAGTAATGTACGAAATAAAATGAAAGAGAATAATTACTTGTTCTAAGGAAAATTTTTGCAATAAAACCGGGATGATAAGTAGTTTTGTATTTAATGTCGAATATATAATACAAAACAGCTAATACTGCACTTGTTATGCCAATTTGGTATATAATAGTTGAAAATGTATTGGGGAATATGCAAAATGGCACTATGTAGCTAGAAGCAATCTGATCTGTTGGGTTTCCTTTTGACATATATACGATACTTACTGATAGAATCATTAGAATTATTCCAAATGTAAACACCCATGGTATATCTTTCTTAAATTTACCGTCGACAACTCGTCTACCCAGAAAAAAACCAACTAAGGAAAGAGCAATCCATGGGAATACGCCAAAATAACCTCCTACTATAAACCCTTTTAATGCGCCCTCAAAATTTGTAAATATTAAACTGCTTTCGGAGTCGATTTCATAAATCATACCGGGAAGTAATTTCTTCATCGCTTCCATTTCATGAAAATCAACTGCTGTTATATTATCAAAAAAGGGTAACCCTCTTAACCATGGTGTTATACCTATTATCAAAGCTGCCAATAGTAATATTCTCCAGTCGGGCCATTTTCGTATATAAAAAACTACAATTGTTGCAAACCCAATCAAAGGCAATATATCCCACTCCCACATACGTTCAGTACCACCAGTAATAAATGAGAGTAATACACCAGCAAGAAAAATGTAAGCACCACGAATCAGAGCTTTCTCGTGTAATTCTGAAAAACTTCTCTGATCATTTCTTTTATTCGAAAACACAAGGCTCATTCCCATCATCATTAGGAATCCCGATGCCCCCCAAATGCCAAGACCCAAATCATTGAACAATAATAACGGGTTTCCCCAAGCATCTGAATTACCTAATTCTAATAAAAAATGATCAGCAACCATAAAAGTTAGAAGAAATCCACGAAGTAAATCAACCGAAACAATACGTCTTTTTGTTGCAGTTTTTTTGACTTTATCAGATTGATTTGAATATTTTTCTTCAGAAGTTTTATCAGTCATTTTTCAAATATTTATGTGAGCTTTAACAAGTAAGCATACGTGCTCATTAAATAGCTTATTAAGGTTTTGATTTAATCATATTGTAGTAAATTGTATTGTAATCTGCATTAAGTTTATGTTTCTTTCCATATTCTATGAATTTACCATTCATGCAATCTATCTCAGTTTCAACACCAAGTATCCAGTCCTTGGCAAGCGATGGAAGATGATCTCCGGAGCTAAGCAAAAATTCCATACACATATCATAAAATTTATCATTTAAATCAATTTTCTCCTTCTTTGCAATTTTTATATCCTCATTTAACATACGTTCTACTATCTCACGAGTATAAGTGTTATTCATAATTTCAAAAATATTCATATCTAAAACAGCACATACCGGAGAAATGGATGAGTTTAGAATTGCCTTTTTCCATGTACTTTTTTTGATACTATCAGAGTCGGCGAACTCAGTGGTTAATCCCTGCGATGTCAATATTTTGGCTAGTAGAATGGTTTCATTGCTTTTTGATGAATATACCGGTCCAAGATAATTTGGCGAATTGAAAAAAGTAACTTTAGTACTGCATGGTGAGGTATGCCTTCCAGCAAATGTAACTACCATTCTTATTACATTCGATTTCTCAACATAGTTTAGATAGTCCTCCTCTATATCAATACCATTTTGAGCCGCGACGATTATATAATCGCGTTTATATCGACTTAATTTTGTGTATAATGTATTAATCTGAAATGATTTAACTGAAATAACTATTATTTCTGGTTTATGACTTAAAAAATCATCAATGTTGTCACATACATTACTAAATAAGGCTTTCTTTTCGAAAACACCTGTTAATTTAACACCATGATCCTGTATCTGCCTTATCTTTTCTTTATCAATATCATAAAGTATTATATCATTTTCATTGTTATTTAGCTGCACTGCAAGAATTTGCCCAATTGGACCCAATCCAATAATTCCAATTTTTCGTCTTTTGTTTGTTGTCATAATAGTTTATTTTCCAGTATTGCTAATTCTATTTTTTTAGATTATAAACATATGTATTGTTAGGTAGTTCGTTACCATTGCCATATAATTTCGAAATATGTTCGCTGTAAACTTTTTTCACCTGTTTTGGTTTCATTTTCAATGAAGCAGTTAATGTGTTGTTGGAAATTGATAGTTCTTCATCAATGAGCATTGCTCGACCAATTTTTGTAGAATTTTCCTTTTGAGTATTGTTATATTCGACCAAACATTTACCTAAACACTCAGAAAGTTCCTGGATATTTAAAGGACATTCACAGTTTTTTATCGTTGGATTAAAACCACCCTGATCATTTTTATCATCCACGGAAGGGAAGATCAATGCTATTGGATAGTTTCTTCCATCCCCATCTGCATAGACATTTGCAATATAATCACATTTACTGGCTATACCTTGCTCAATGCCAGCAAGCGATGCTTTTTCGCCATTTAGCAGTTTACAAACTCTATTTTTTCTTCCAACCAGTTTAATGCCATTTTCAGTTATTTGACCAATATCGTCACTTTTAAACCAGCCATCTTCAGTAAACGCTTTGGCATTAGCCTTGTCATTTTTATAATAACCTTTCATAACATTCAGGCCTTGAATCTGGATTTCATCTTCTTGTGATATTCTTATGCTTACTCCAGGTAATGGATATCCAACATTGCCCGTTATACGATCCGTAGTATTTATTGAAAGTGTGCAACAAGGTGATGTTTCCGTTAAACCATAACCTTCTAAAACTGGAATCTTTCTTGATTTAAAAATATCAAAATACCTTTTTTGAAGTGGTGCAGATGCAGTGAAAACAAATTTCAATTCAGGGTGAAAGAAAATATCTTCTGATTTCTGATTATTATTTACAATGGAAAATACTTTGTCATAAACACGTGGTACACTAAAAAACAATGTCGGTTTTACCAACTCCCAGTTCCTCCATAATGTATCTATATCAAATTTGCCTTCACTGTTTAAATATATGGTTGCAGAGTTGAATAGTCCTGCAAATTTCTCAAAAATCCCACCAAAACTATGATGCCATGGCAAATAATTTAGAATTCTGTCATTATGGTCAATATCCCATAATAGCTTTAAAGCATACTGTTGTGAAAGTATATTTCTGTGAGATAATTGTACACATTTCGGCATTCCCATTGTTCCTGAAGTATACATGTTCAAGCAAATATCATCAGGATCAGTATTTAGTTCTAGTATGTTTTCATCTTTTGTAATAGGCGCCAATAGCATATTAAAACAAATAACCTCTGGATAACTAGTTACTGCAGCATCATTATATGTGAAGATTGCTTTTAGGGCTGGTGGCAAGTTAAGCTTTTCTAAAATTTCGTTATTCTCAATAAACAAAAACTTACTGTCGGAATGTACAATAAGATCTTCAATTAAGTCAATACTAGCTCTGGAATCAATTGGAACAATAATACCGCCAGAACATTGTACAGCCAATTCTGTTTCTAGCATTTCTATACTGTTTCCTGAGATAATCATTACCTTATCACCACTTTGGTAACTAAACTTATGAAGATTGGAAATTATTTTTAAGATATTACTAAATAGTTCTTGCCATGTTAAACCAATGAAATTGTCCCCTTTCTTCTCCTTTACTACATAGTTGTTTTTATACTTATATGAATAGGCTTTTATGAATTGAGCCATATTTAACTCAACTAGTGGTGTATCAAATTCGGAATTTATTATGCCTTTCATTTATATGATGGTTTTTGAGTATTCCAACTTCATCGTAAAGAACACTATTGGGTAAAAGCCAATCTAACAAATAAACCATGTTATAATTACAAATTCCTTTGATATTATAACATATCCCTTCGAAGTGTTAAATATATAAAATATTTCTATTCAGGATGTCAATA
>JAERTF010000072.1 GCA_016845105.1 Bacteroidota bacterium
ATATAAGTCTACCCCTTCCTTATTTAAATAAAAAAACTAATATTTAACCTCAATAAATTAAAAAGCGTTTATATTGTCTATTCATGTAGCGAGTTTTTTATGTAGCGAGTTTTACCCCGCCTGATCCCGCAGACCCCGCCCCATATTTTTAAATAATACCCCGCCACCCATTCTTATTGGCCGATCATAGATCTGAGGAGGTGCCAGGTCTATGAAAAAAACAATACGACGACGCAGGTGCAAAAACTGCCACGATCTATACCAACCAGATCCCCGCCATTTAAAAAGACAAAAGTTTTGCGACAAACCAGAATGCAAAATTGCCAGCAAAAAATACAGCCAGCAGAAGTGGTTAAAAAAAACGAAGAACAGGGACTACTTCTCAGGATCTGAACATGTTGTTCGTGTTCAGCAATGGCGTGAGCAAAATCCATGCTATTGGAAGCGGAAAAAATCTAAAAAAACACCCTCCTTATTTGGCCATGCGTTACAAGATACGTTATTGGTCAAAAAGCCTAATGGTAAAGGCTTTCAATTAAATTTAACACAAGATGCGTTACAAGATATGATATCTGGCAAAACCCTTATCATTATTGGGTTTAACCCCCACCTTAATAAAACTGCGTTACAAGAGATTATTGATATTACCGGCCAAGGTACCATAAAATTAACACCAGATATTCTTAAGAGATTGATGGATAAAAATAGGAGGTGTCGACATGGGCAAACACTTTTCTTCCCAGAAACTTTATGAGTTACGAAATTCAATACCAATAGATGTTTTAATCGAAAAAGAGCTGACCATTCCATCCAAAATCAGCGAAGGGGTCTTCCGCTTTCTCTGCCCCTTATGCAACGAGTTCCAAACTGCCGTCAACCCCAAAACGAATCTGAGCAGATGCTTCAGATGTGAAAAAAACTTTAACACCATCGATATGGTAATGGCTTGGCACAACACTGGGTTTGTCGACAGCGTAAAGTATCTTCAGGAAATGTTAAAGTAGGATGAACAGACCATGACAACTGATCCGCATAAAGGATTTACCCAATGTTTTTCCAGGGGCTGTAAAATACCTGAAGAGTTTAGGGTAAAACAGGACGTACTGCCAGCAGAATACGAACAATACCTGAATTTTTATAGAGCTCAAGTACGAAGTAAATTGACAGTCCAGGGCGTGTGGAGAGTACTATCAGGCTTTGATATCTATCTTCGTAAATCAAATATATATCTTCATAAAATATCAATCAAAGATGTTGACCGCTTTTTAGTGCTTTATAATAAAAATTACTCTCTCAAAACATGTAGGATGTACAGATCATATCTGCGTAAATTTTTAAAATATTTATATCAGGAAGGATATATCAATAAGAATCTTGCCCCCTTGGTCATTAGCCCGCCAGAATTTGCACGATCAAAACCGCCAAAATTTTTACGCCCCAAAGAAGTCCAAAAACTGTTTAACAGTCTCGATCTCTGTGATGCAAAAGGTCTTCGTACTTATGCTGCGATGCATCTGGCGTACTATCTGGGGCTGCGTCCCAAAGAAATTCGATTGATCACCCTGGATGATATCTCGTTCAGACAAAAAGAAGTCTTCATTCAATCCAGAAAAAATTGTAGCCCGGCTCATCTTCCACTTCCGGATGGCACCATCAAGGCAATCACCGCTTATATCGTTGGAGGGAGGCCAAAAAGCGAACACCGGGCTCTATTTTTACAGCTTATTCCACCTTATAAACCTGCAAACGTATGCGATATTCCCCGTTATGTCCGGGAATGCATGCATGAGAACAATCTTGGGGCAAGCATTTATTGGCTACGTCATTCATATGCGCAAAACCTCCTGGAGTCCGGTGCATCCATTTATGAAATCAAAGAGATGATGGGTCATAAAAGCATCGACTCAACCCGTAAATATCTGAGCATCCATATTAATCTAATGCGGGAGGTTATCCTCAATGAAACACTTTAATAGTTTTTTGGCCATGCCGATGGAAGATTTTATCGAATATCGTCTACAGCTGGGGTATTCAGCAAACATGATGTTTTACAGTCTTCAACTGCTTGATCGACATGTGATAGAAAAAAAGGCGACTTGGGCATCATTTGACCCCTTGTTTTTTATCCGGTTCAGGGCTGATCTTCACCATGAAAAACGATCCATAAATATGAGTTTTAGAATGATCAAAATGTTTTTTAATTTTCTTATCCGTAAAGATCTGATCCAGGAGAATCCATTGATAGAAATTGCTGAATTACCAGAGAACCAGATTGTACCTTTTATATTTTCTCCAGAAGAGACAGACCTTTTGCTTAATGCCTTAATCAAGCTGATACGTACAACCGAAGCATTCTATTTAGCTGATTTTAGCGCCTATATCGCCTTTTTATTGATGGCCCGATGTGGACTTAGAATCTCCGAGACTCGTAATTTGTTAGAAACCAATTATAGATCCGAAGAAAGGACAATCTATATTGAAAAAACAAAGTTTAAAAAAGACCGGCTGATCCCCATACCGGAAGCTGTAGCCTGTGAAATAAACAATCTGTTAAACGTTCGCCGGTTGTTCCTTTATGAGAATGACAATCCTTTATTGCTGGCAAATAAGAATCAAACAGGTTTTTCATGGATGTCTTTGTATCGGCGGTTTAAACGGGCCATCAAAGACATCAATTTTGATCAACCCAGAAAGGTAATTGGCTCCACAAATTTTTGCGCACCCACTCATCACAGTCTTCGTCATTCATTTGCTGTGAATACACTAAAACGAATAAAGCTACAGGGTAAATCTCCTCAAAATGCTTTGCCGGTGCTGGCGGCTTACATGGGACACAGTGAGTACAAATACACAACCAAATATCTGAAAGTACTGGATGCAGAACATCGCCGTCAGATGCTTGATTTTTCAATGTCGAATGAGGCCATATGAGATTATCAAGCTGCTTATATCAGTATTTTAATGAATACTTACCCCGGATAAAAGGCACCAGTATACAAAGCATTAAAGCCTACCGGCAAACGTTCTCTTTGCTGTTGCATTTTTTGGCTGATCATCACTCAATCAAGGTCAAATCTCTAAAAATAGAACATTTATCAGCAGATGCAGTGTTATCCTTTTTATACCACCTGGAGACTCATAGAAAAAATACGGTCCAAACCCGTAACAATCGCCTTGCTGTTATTAAATCATTGGCAAAGATGATCCGGTTCATGCATCCGGATAAAAAACATATTGCTCAAACTATTTTGAATATCCCACAGAAAAGGGCCCAAAAAAGGCTGATGGGATTTTTATATCCAAAAGAAATCATGAAGGTCTTTAATGCAGTGGATCTCAAGAAAAAAGAGGGGATGAGGGATTTTACCATCCTACATCTTCTTTACGACTCTGGTGCCAGAGCAAGTGAAATTGCAACGCTGCGATTTGATTATTTTGATCCTGAAAATGAAACCATCGCCGTTCTGGGCAAAGGAAACCGGTACCGGATGATCAATCTATGGCCCAGGACAGCATCCCTAATCTCTGACTACATTATAAATTACCGTGTAGATCCAATCCCGCTGTATGGTCATCGGTTGTTCATCAACCAACGGAAACGAGAATTGACACGGCATGGTATCAATAAAATCTGCAGAAAACACTTGGCAAAAGCATTGCCAGCAAAGCGTCTTAAAGGCCTTAGCCCCGCGCATTGCTTTAGGCACTCATGCGCTGTGAATATGCTGACATCAGGCTCTCCGGTGTCTGATATTAAAAATCGTCTTGGTCACCAAAGTATCGAATCAACAATGATTTATCTACAGCTTGATCTGTCCAGAAAACGTGATATCCAGAAAAAGTTTATTGAATATACTGAGTCGAAAGTAAAACCAGATAGTAAAGTCGATGAGTTAATCGGCTGGTTAAACAGTGTGGAAATCCTTGCCTGGCTTGATAGTTTGTAACGAGTGGAACGGATTTTGCCAAACACAGTGACCTATGTAGTAAAGCAGAATATTATGTTGTGAGCTGTTTTGAAAAATCCTGGAATCTCTTTTAACGTACTGAATTTAAAGAATATATCTATTTACACGGACAAGATCTAAATCCTTTTAAAAATTAAGCAGTTAGGATCGCTCGCAACATAAGTCTATCTATAATCGCTGAGACCCTTTACTTCAAAGGCGTTGACTTCTTTTGGCTATACTCAGTGCTTTGGTATATTTGCTAAACAAACTATCATCCCTCCGGTTTAACGAACTTCTTCTCCACCCATGCCTGAATTTCAGCCAACGCCCGGGGCGGTGTCGGAATAGTTCCATTAATCCAACCTTCACAGGTTTTTAATTTCTTCCGACCAGTGATTTCGGCAATTTTGGATACCGGAAGATCAAATTCTTTTTGCAGCTTTTGAAGACCTTCAGTTCGGTCTTGTTTTTTGGGAAAGGCATTATTGTGAAGGTTGGATTTTTTATGACTCATCCATGCAGCATTTGCCGCTATGGTTAAGCCAATTGACAGAGGCTCAAGTATCAACACCAAGAAAGGAATGAATACTGAAATAATAATTGAGTCATCTATTTTCAAAATCTTGGCAATTGCTGAAACTGGATTGGAATTATCATTTCCGGATATTAACTGCGTTTCCAGGTTAGATTTCTGTTTTATAATTTCAAGCAAACGGTTTTGCTTTTCGGCATACCCTAAATTTTTACGTTCATTAATTCTTCTGGAAACATGACCCTCAGGCAGGCCATTTAAAGTCTGATCAACTATATCGATTTGATTCTTAAGGGCAGATTCTTCTTGGTTCAATGCATCGATTTTTGATTGAACGACATGGATATCTTGTACAGATTTTTGATGACACTGCGATAAAAAACCCATGACTTCAAATGAAGTCAGAAGAGTCAGTACAAATACAATAAAAATATACCCTGTTTTTACCAGAAGGTTATTGCTTTGCCTGGATCGATACAGGTGTGAAATGGACAGAACTTTACCAATCTCCATCCCAAGGCCCATACAAATAATTATAATGGCATTGTTTGAAAAAATGGAAAGCAGACCAGAAATTGACATGAACGCTGAACTCCCAAATACCAATATTAAACTTAAGGTAACAAGTGCTGGGTACATTTTTACATCCTGTTTAAAATTTTTAGGTTTTGTTAGATTTTGCTGAGTTCTGTCAGAAATTTTTCTAACCGGTTTGGTTTTTTTCTGACATGGGCAGGTTTGGTTTGAAATCGTCAGGTTTATTTAGAATAGTTTTTGACGTGCTAAGTTTTGTCTTGGATTTAAAGAGTGTTTATTGGCAGGATGAACGAGAAGATAAATTACTATCAAAATGGAATGGGGAATTATGAGGGAGGCCTTCTATTGTATTCGCAATTTCAATCAAATCCAGACAATAATTATCTTTACACCAGGCCATCAGTTTAGGATTTACTTGTAGGAAATAGTTTGGACTTTTTGTATCAACTGGAATATGTTCTAAAAGTTTATGTATCTGAAAATTGTTGAAATGGAAAACTCTTCCTATTGCTTTTAATGATTCATGAAGAGTAAATCTTTCAACCATTGCATCATCGGTAAGAATATTTTTTTTATGCATAAAGA
>JAERTF010000073.1 GCA_016845105.1 Bacteroidota bacterium
ACTATATTAGTTATAACTAAAAGTGTCCTACACGACAAAATTTATCCATAAGATATCTTTAGTGTGCCACCAATTGTTATTTAGCTTTAAATTCATCGAGCAAATATATAAAAGTTATTTAAAAACCATGGTTAAAAATAATTACTACTGATCAAGTAATTTTTAACATAATCATCTACACCAACTTCAAGCGAAGTAAACTCATTCTCATAACCAACACTCCTTAACTTATCCATATTGGCCTCTGTAAAATATTGATATTTATCGCGTATATCTTCGGGAGTATCTATGAATTCTATATTAGGCTCCAATTCAAGAGCTGCGAATGTTGATTTTGCAAGGTCAACAAAACTACGAGCTTTTCCAGTTCCTAAATTATATAATCCCGATTTTGGTTTTTCCTTCATCATAAAAAGAATAACATCTACAACATCCTTTACATACACAAAATCTCTAAGCTGTTCCCCATCTTTAAATTTGGGATTATGAGATCTAAATAATTTAACCTTGCCGGATTGCTTTATTTGCCCGTAAGCATGTAGCATTACAGAAGCCATTCGCCCCTTATGATATTCATTCGGGCCATAAACATTAAAAAACTTTAAACCAGCCCACATCGGTGGATGGGTCTTTGATTTTAACGCCCACTTATCAAAATCATTTTTCGATTCACCATAAGGATTTAGTGGCACAAGTTTTTCTACAATATCATGATCATCAATATATCCAAACTCACCTAACCCATATGTAGCTGCACTTGATGCATAGATTAAAGGAACATTATATTCGCTACACCTATTCCACATTTGCTTTGTATATTCAAGATTTAGCACATTGAGTACATCTTTATTAAACTCGGCAGTATCAGTTCGTGCCCCTATATGAATCACAATGTCAACATTAGAACTATACTCATCGAACCATTGGAAAAAATCATCGCGAGGAACTTTTTTTATAAATAGTTTCTCCGCCAAGTTTCGGTTCTTGTTAGTATTTGTAAAATCATCAACAAGAATGAGGTTACTATATCCAATTATATTTAATTGCTCCGTTAAAACACTACCAATAAAGCCAGCTGCTCCTGTAATTACAATCATTATTTTAAATTTTTCTCAAAAATATACTAATTAATGTAATAAATTCATCTTTAGTTTATGATGCCTATATCTATTTCACCGTGCATTATTAACTGATGGTTAGATTGCAGTTTGTTGTTTTCAGAATAAGCAACTCTATAGGTAACGATATATAATTGACGGTATTATATATGGCAGTAACAATATTTTTCTTTGCGGATGATAGTCTCTTTTATTTAAGAACTATACTAGTTTTGTAAATATTAAACTACACTTATAATACTGCTAGATCACATTTGATTTGTAAAATATTGTTATACTAATAGTTTTTTATAACAGTTTTATAACTAAGTTCCATAACTTTGTGCAATTAACTTGAGCTTATTATGACGAAAAGGTTAGTATTTTTAATGATTGTTTTATTAATGTGTATCACAAACTTTGCACAAACAAGTAATGATATACCTCAAAGTTTTAATAACAATATATCAACCAAAGTACCAGTTGTTGAAATTGAGAATCGTGAGGTACGATTAGTTGATCATGATCAAAAACTACCTATCCAAGCTGGGTACACTCTTCTCATTGGTAGTGATAAGTTAGAAGCTGGTAGCTGGTCGGTGTATGAAGATATATATTATTGGAGACTAGAGTTATATGTCCCAAACGCCAGAGCTCTAAACCTATACTTGCAAACAGAAAAGATGTCGGAAAGCGATAGGATTTATATATATAATCCTGAAAGAGATAGAGTTTTTAATCTTACAAAGGGTACCACATGTTCCGATTTTATTTTAGGAGACAGGATAATTATTGAGTTTGATACCGAAAAAAAATATAAAACAATCCCAATAAAAATAGAGGAGATTGGAGTTAGGATTACACCAAACATAGACCTGTCTAAAGGGTTTGGCGGTGCGGGTGATTGTGAGGTTCATGTTAATTGTGTTGAAGGCGAATATTGGCAAAATGAAAAAAAAGGAGTCGCCAGAATACTCGTAAAACAAGATAATCTAACTTTTTGGTGTACTGGATCATTAATTAATAACACAAGAAATGATGGTACACCCTTATTCCTTACTGCCAACCACTGTGGTGAATATGCTGATTCAATAGATTATTCGAAATGGTTATTCTATTTCAATTTTGAATCAGAGAACTGTACGCAACCGGTTTTTGAACCCGAATCAAATACAATCTCAGGATCAAAATTATTATCAAAAAGTCAGTCTGGAACAAATAACGGGTCTGATTTTAAACTTTTGTTACTGGATGAAAATTTACCGGCAGAATATAAACCATATTATAATGGATGGGATAGAAAAGGAATAACATCACCGTCAGGAGTAACAATTCATCATCCACAAGGAGATGTTAAAATGATTTCAACCTATACTCAGTCGTTAATATCCACAAGATATGATAATACTAATGAAGACCCTGAAGGAATGTATTGGCAAGTTTATTGGTCGGAAACTCTAAGTGGACATGGTGTTACGGAAGGAGGATCATCAGGAAGTCCGCTATTTAATAATGATGGATATATAATAGGATCACTAACTGGTGGTGTTGCATCCTGCTCATTTTTAAACAAACCTGATTATTATGGGAAATTGAGCTACTCATGGGAATCAAACAAAAGTGATTCAACAAGTAATCTTTCATATTGGCTCGATCCAATGCAAACAGGCATTACAACACTTAAAGGAACAAATTTAGATTCAACAAATGTTTTTGCAGGTTTTTCTGGTGAACCAAAATCAATAATTGTTGGACAATCTGTTTCATTTATTAATACTTCTTTCGGTAATATTAGTGGATATACATGGTACTTTGAAGGTGGTTCACCAGAATATTCAGAATTAAAGGAGCCAGGTAAAATAATATATAATAATGCTGGTGAATTCGATGTGAAGCTCATTGTTTCATCTTCCAACGGAACCGATACATTAATTGCTAAAGATTACATTAAAGTACTGCCAAATATTTCACCCAACCCTACAAAACGAAAAGTTAAAATTGCTTTCGGTGGTGCAATACCTAAAGACTATTCGATAAGAGTATTTAATTCGATGGGAAAAGAAACAGAATATTCAATCGATACAATTGAAAACAACTACTTGATTATTGATCTATTTCCAAATAAAAAAGGAACCTATTTGATTAAGCTTACATCTACACAAATAAATAATACATACAAGGTAATCGTTATTGGGGATTAGTTTTAATTGGATTCAATTCCACGATTGGAAACGTATCCATCCCATTTTTTCAATACCTCATCTAAATCAACTGGTAATTCGGACTCAAAAAACATATTCTTACCACTTACGGGGTGCTTAAAACCAAGTGAGCGTGCATGTAATGATTGCCTATTGATTATTTTGAAACAGTTCTGAACAAATTGTTTGTATTTCGTAAATGTAGTACCCTTAAGTATTTTTTCGCCACCGTATCTTTCATCGTTAAAAAGAGGATGCCCCATAAAGGTAAAATGAGCTCTAATCTGATGAGTTCTTCCAGTCTCCAGTTTGCACTCAACATGAGTAACATAGCCATAACGATTAATTACCCTATAATGTGAAATAGCTTCTTTTCCATAATCTCCTTCCGGAAAAACTGTCATTACACGTCGGTCCTTTAGACTTCTACCAATATTACCCTCTATTACTCCTTCTTCAGATTCAATATCACCCCATACAAGAGCTTCATAGGCTCGATCTACTGTATGATCAAAAAATTGTTTTGCCAATTTAGTTTGTGCCATTTCATTTTTTGCAACCAAAAGAAGACCGGTCGTATCTTTATCAATACGATGAACAAGATAACCAAAACCATTTTCAACATTTGATTTTCCCGAATTTAAAAAATAGTACATCAATCCATTTAGTAATGTACCAGTATAGTTTGCATGACCCGGATGAACCACTACACCTGCCTGCTTATTTATTAATATTACATCATTGTCTTCGTAAACAATATCCAATGGTATTTCCTCGGGTAATATTTCAACATCCCTAGGTGGGTATGTCATAACAACCGATATCTCATCGTTAGGTCTAACTTTATAATTTGATTTTACCGGTTTGCCATTTACAAGTATATTTCCAGCCTTGGCTGCTTGCTGTACTTTGTTACGACTAACATTTATAATCTTACCAAATAGAAATTTATCGATTCGCAAGGATGATTGCCCAGGATCAACAATAATATTATGATGTTCATAAAGCTCGGAACTCTCCTCAGAAGCATCTATTAATTGTTTGTCGCTCATCTATTTATAAAAAGTTTTGAGGTATAAAACTTGTTACCACAAATAACACGCACGATATATATGCCTGATTTTAATGTGCTTGTGTTTATTTTTGAGTCTATACCAATTTGATGATGTACACTTTGGCCAATCATACTAAAGATTGTAAGTTCTGAATTTGGACTATCAATTAAATTTGTATTCCCAATAGTGAAATATGTTGTTGCTGGGTTTGGATATATAAGTAACTCATCTGAATTTGAATCAGGATTTGTCTCGTCAATTTCCAAAATTAAATTTGATCCAACAATGGGTCTGATTAACAATGATCCCGGATGAGATGAATGCTCCCACTCCACATCTGTTTTATAAAAGATCCTATCCTGATGATTATTATTGGCATCCATACCAATGTTAAAATTATCCTTTTCATTTTTCTCCCAACCAACATAAAAAGTACCCGACATAAATATAGGATCTTCAAGCATATATGGATAGAAAGAATACAAACCTTCTTCCCAACTAATTTTCTGACTTTCAAGTCGATGGATAAGCTCACCTGGTTTACCATTATTATCACCCCAAACCATTAAATCAAAATAAAATTCATTAGCATTGTTTAAGGTTTTGTTGAAATACATTTGAACTCCCCATAAAGTATCCGCTACGCTTAACGAAAACTGATATGCCACTTGAGCACCACCTGCTCCGTCTACCCCCCAACCGAGTTCAGGAATACCATCATCATAGGCATAATAATTATAAAATCCCTGACGATAGATTGCTGAGTCAACAATTGAGTTTTGATCAGAAGAATCACTTATATAGTGTTTAATAATATAAGAAGTTGTATCACGATCATAATCAAGTGAGAAAGCAGAATTTACAGGAGGACAAGCATGAGCAGTTCCACAACCAACACACTCCTGAAAACCAAACTCATAAAAAGGTTTTAAATTGCAACTCCCTCCAAAATACGAGTAAGCAAAATCACCATTTACTTGCTTAACATGATAGGAATACTTTGTATTGTGTTCGATATTATCCAGATTAGCGATATACATTGGAAATTCGAAGCGGGTATTAGCTGTGGGTGAATATCTATATTGACGATAGGGCATTACTTCATAATCAGATAAAAATGAAGGTGCGCGCTGTGAAAAAGTAAGTGCTGGATAAGTAGTATCTCCAACAGATCTAAAGTAATTTAAATAAACATAATCAATATTCCATTGGTCGGCATTACTTTTCCACGAGGCAGGATAGTTATTATTTGAGATGCTCGCTAGGTTTCTAAATCTGAATCGAAATTCGTTGGTAAAATAACTTGTATCAAGTATTGGTATGGATACTTGAAGCATGTTTTTACCATATTTTTCATAAAATTCTGCTAAACTTGATCCCTCAGCAAACCATATTCTATCCCAAACTACCTCTGGTACAAAAACTGAATCGCAGGCAACTTCCACCAAGTCTCCCCATACCAAAATCTTGTAGTTTATGGTAAAAACAAGTGGGTTACACCCTGTTGGTGCCCATAATGTGTCCAAAGGCCAAATTGTATCAGATTGGCTTTGCATATAAATATCTGCATTTACCAATACTGAATCCATATTCGAAAAAACCATATTACCTGTATACCTCGAATATTCAAGGATCAACGAATCATGTAACTGAGGTGAGTCACCAACTCCTTGTGGTTGATAGAAGAAACTCAAATAAACAGAATCTGCAGGTGTTAATTTTCTAGCAACTGGGCTAAATATCGAATCCAACCTGATGGGTTGTGATAATAACCTGTCGGCTTCAAATGGAACCCATGATGCATTACTATATACACTACCCGTACTATCAATAGCATCAAGAGTTGCTGCTCCTAAGTTTACAGGCATATATGGAAAATTCTTGTTAATAAAAACTGATCTACCATCCCATAGCTGTTGATTGGGATATATTGTAGTAGTTGAAAAATCATCAAAAAAAGGTAATAAAAGTGGTTCCAAACTATTAGTTACCTCTCTTGTGTTTATATCTTCATTTGCTATTTTTCTCCATTCTAACTCAACAGCTTCATTTACTTGAATACCGGTTACATACTCCTGCGAGAATAAAGAAAAACACAACCCAATTATTACTGTTGCTAGTATTAGCTTAAAATTCATCTTCAAAACTTTTATATTGAATATCTTCAGGGTTTTCAGTGATTGTATCTGATTCAAATTGTTTTAAGTATTCCTGAAAATCAATTAATTCATCCGAACGATACCAAATATTAACCGGCTGACCTAAAATTAGCATCTCTTCTGTCAATGTTTCAGGATCAGTTTTATAAACTCTGGCATGAGTTGTATCATCGTCATCCAGATAATATTCTTGTCCTACATTAAGAGAATAATAATGCAGTTTTTTTCTTACTTCAGCTTGTTTAAAGCCAATTAAGAAAGGCATTGGAATCATAGTTGTAAGTTCGCCCTTACCAAGCACCAAATCAACCAAAGAGCCTTTAACTAATTCTGTACCTGGTTCAATTGGCTCATCATTAATTAACTGATCTACAACCGCGTTATGGGCAAAATATTTAACATATTCAAGATTACCTACAATAATCTCATTTGATTCAAGTGTAACTAATGCTTGTCTCAACGAAAGGTTCTTTAAGTTCGGCATACTGATCTTCTCTGGTGATTGCGCAACAATTGTTAAATAAATATGTCGACCTTGCTTAACGCGTGCTCCCGACAAAGGGTGCTGTAGAACCACTGTTCCTTTATTCTTTTTTTTATAATAAACAGAGTCAATTATTTCAAAAGTAAAATAATCATCATATCCTTTTTCGTCCAACTGCTGAATGGTAAATCCATTAAAATCTGGTACAATATAAACATCACCATGCTGAGTGAAAACATCCATTGATTTAAGCACAATCCATATTAATAATATGGATATTACAATAGCTATTATCAAATGAATATAGAACTTTCGTTGTCCCAAAAAATAAAAAAACCCCATGTCTATTATTTAAATTAACCCACAATATTATTGGGTTACAATTCCATAACTTTAATCAATGGA
>JAERTF010000074.1 GCA_016845105.1 Bacteroidota bacterium
CAGTTGCCAGAAATCGTTGAATCACAAATTTGGCTGCCGCCAGGTTTTTACCTTCCATGGTTTTCTCCATTTTGGATTGAAGGAATTAAACATTGAGACTGTTTTTAATTGTACTTTTACCTTTTAAAAGGGCACGTTTGAGACAGGCGTCCAGCTCTTCTTTTACGATGGGTTTAAACAAAAACGAACAGGGTGCAAGTCGCAACGCACGACGGACCTCCCTGATATCAGGGGAATCAGAAAAAAGAACCACCTTGAAATTAGGCGATATTTCCCTTAAATATTTTATCATATCAATCCCATCAGATCCTGACAGCAGTGCAATATCCACTTTATTCTCCTGTGCAAAATCAATGGTTTCACCCGAATCAGTGAACGATGTGACATCATGCCCCAATGATGATACGACATCCCAGCTTGTATCGGGATCAGAATCATAGGCAATTATCTGAGCCATAGAAAACTCCTTTTATTAGTTTTATTGTTTTTCGCCAGTTAATTTACAAAACTAACCTGGGTTGGTAACCATAAATTCAACTACCATGCCATCTATTTAAAGCTTTAATTTAAAATTTTGTCAGGCTTGATCTGATAATGGGATACACCTCCTGGCTTTAAAGTGCGTTTTCTTCTTTTCTTTTTCTTCCTTTTAAAAAAATAATTAACCAATTTTCTTCATATTCTTCTCTTCTTCTTGAAAGATTTTTCTTCCGGCACAATCATGTACTTTAATTGTAGATTTCATCTGGAGGCATGTTGTGAATGAGAAAAATAAAAAAGAAAAAGTGTCGTCATTGCAGGCGGTTATTCGTACCAGATCATCGGAATTGGAAAAAACAAAATTATTGTGAGAAAAGTCTTTGTCGAAAAGCAAGCAAGAAAGCCAGTCAAAAAAAATGGCTGAGTAAACCAGAAAATAAAGATTATTTTCGCAATCCTGATAATGTAGAACGGGTTCAAAAATGGAGAAAAGACACCCCAGAATATTGGAAACGGACAAAGAGCTCAACTACGTTACAAGATCTCTTAACCGAACAACCCATTGAAAACAAAGAGAATAATAGCAAAATTAATGCACACCCTCAAACACATGCGTTACAAGATTTCTTAATGGCACAATCACCTGTTATTATAGGGCTAATCTATAATTTAACTGGTTCTGCGTTACAAGATGACATCGCAAATACCCTCCTTCGTATGCAACAATTCGGGCAGGAAATTTTATTTTCTCAAACCCAAAATCAAGGAGAAGGCCATGATTGTAAAAACACCAATTTTAAAACAAAGAATTCGGAAGATACCCAACAGCTTCAGTTGGGTCGATCACCGGCTGGTTAGGCAAAGGTATATTGAATCATGTACCCATGAACAGTCAGCCCTGTATCTTTTTTTAGTCTGCGTATCCGATGACAAAGGCTTAAGCTATTATGCTGACAAATCCATTATGAAAAAACTGGGTATGGATATGCTAACTTTGAAAAAAGCCAGATCCGGTTTAATTAAAAACAACTTGATTGCATGGCAGCAACCCATCTACCAGGTTCTCAGCCTTGAGCCCATGGTCAATACCCGCCGATCCGGACACATGCTGAGTCTGTCCAATATCCTGAACAATACCATGGGAGGTGCTCAATGATTGACTATGAAACCTATGTTCAGATCAGAAACTATTTTATCCATGATCATTTACGATACAGCCAGATAGCCAACAAACTTGGATTGGATCAGCGGACAGTGGCGATCTGGGCAAATGAAAAAAGATACCGTGCAAGAAAATCAGTACCGCGTAAAAGTAAGCTTGATCCTTTTAAAAATCATATCATTCAAATGTTGGAAAAACATCCGTACACAGCGCAACAGATTTACCAGCGCATTAAAGAAGACGGATTTAAAGGAAGAATCACTATTGTGGAGGATTATGTCCGGAAGGTCCGTCCTCCCAAAACAAAAGCATATTTAAAACTTGCATTTGCACCGGGTGAATGTGCCCAGGTCGACTGGGGATCATATGGAACGGTTCGAGTAGGTTCCACCAGTCGTAGGTTAAGTTTTTTTGTGATGGTGCTGTGCCACAGCCGGATGATGTATCTTGAATTTACAGTATCTCAAACCATGGAGCATTTTTTGGGATGTCATTTGAATGCCTTTCATTTTTTTGGTGCAGTTCCCGGCAAAATCATGGTGGATAATCTTAAATCCGCTGTATTAAAAAGAACTGTTGGGTGCGCACCGGTATTTAATCCAAAATATCTTGATTTTGCAAACTACTATGGGTTCTCAATCGTTGCCTGTAATGTTCGTAAGGGCAATGAAAAAGGCCGGGTGGAAAATGCAGTTGGCTATGTGAAAAAGAATCTTTTAAACGGGCTGGACATACCCGACTTTAATGTGATGGAATCCGTGACAAAAACATGGGTTGAGACAATAGCCAATGTAAGAACTCATGGAGAAACCGGCAAACGTCCTTTGGATATGTTCAATGAAGAAGCGTCCCTTCTTGGGCAATTACCGGCAACCCCCTATGATATTAGTCAAATCAGTCAGGTCAGAGCTTCACCACAATACAGAATAAGCCTTGATGGCAACAGCTATACGGTTCCTGCACAATTGGCCGGCGTCAGGCTTACCCTGAAAAAATATCCGGACCGGATTTGTTTGTATCATGGGAATGATCTGGTTGCTCGGCATGCCAGATGTTATGACCGCAAACAGGATATCCAAAACCAGGACCATTCAAAAATATTATTGGCACAAAGAAAAAAAGCCGCGGACCAGGCAATCTACATGAAGTTTTTGACCTTGTCTGATAAGGCAAAAGAGTATTACTTGCAATTGGGACAACGCAGGTTAAATCCCTTCATTCATATCAGGAAAATTGTTGCTTTAAGTGAGATTTATCCCAGAGAACAGATTGCCCTGGCCATTGAGGACGCTATTAAATTTGATGCCTTCTCAAGTGAATATATTACCAATATTTTAGAACAGCGATTACGCCCGGCCAAAGAGCCTGGGGTACTTCATGTCACCCGAAGCAGTGATTTATTGGATTTAACCATTGATCCGCCTGACCTCTCGGTCTACAGCATAGGAGGGAGAAATGACTGATTTAGAAAACCATTTGTCATATTTAAAACTACCGTATATCAGAGAAAACTATGAATCGGTTGCAGTAACAGCAGCCCGCAAAAAATGGACACATATGCAATTTTTATCAGAACTGATCAAACAGGAATCAAGTTTGCGTAGGGATAGAATGATCCAGCGCCGTATCCGTATGGCTAAGTTCCCTGTAATAAAAACCATGGATCATTTTAATTGGTCCTGGCCAAAAAAAATCAACCGAGTTCAAATTGAAAACCTGTTCCGCTTGAAGTTTATTGAGAAAAAAAGCAATGTAATATTTATAGGTTCTGTTGGAGTGGGCAAAACCCATATTGCCACAGCTTTGGGGTATCAGGCCTGTCTTAAAACCAATACTGTATTATTCACCTCAGCCATTGATGCTGTAAATAATTTGCTAGCAGCACAACGAGCTGGTCTGTTAAAACAGGAATTGAAAAAATACTTTAAACCACGCTTGCTGTACCTTGACGAATTAGGCTACCTGCCCATTGATAAAAACGGTGCAGACCTGCTCTTCCAAATTATAAGCCAGAGATATGAACAAGGCTCTATTATTATTACAACAAACCGCGTGTTCCGGGAATGGCCAAAAATCTTCAACAATGACAGCACTCTTACATCTGCATTACTTGATAGATTGCTGCATCATACGGAGGCTGTTGTAATTGAAGGGGACAGTTATCGGATGAGAGAAGAAAATAAACAATTTTAATGTAACCCGGCTGGCAGTTCAAAAATAGTGATCTGCCAGTCTTTTTTTTTACATACATTTTTAAACCAGGGATTTTATGACATTTTCACACCGCCGCTCACACCCCTGTTGACTCCACAAGTTTATGGGCAAATTTGGTCAAACGAAGAAAAGGATTCCTTGAATGTATTTTACTTCAATTTTAGGGATGCTCAAACAGGGTACTTCACCCGAAATTTCCGTTACTCCTTTAGAGCCTTTGGAGTGCGCTATAGAGAATAGAGATGTCGATTACGCTTCAATGCTTTTCATCGAATATTATATTTAGTCAACTTTTTCAGCCATGAGGTTTTTATTCTATTTTATATTA
>JAERTF010000075.1 GCA_016845105.1 Bacteroidota bacterium
AGTATAAACAATGGGTTGATTTTTGCTTGATGTAGAGGAGAATATATTAAGAGCTTTAATCATGGCGAGAAACAGATTTAGTTTATTACTTGTAGATAATCCAACCTTTACCTTATAAGAATTGGAGCCACATCTGGAACAAATAATTTTTGGTTGGTGTTCATCAATGTCCAAATTTTTTTTTAAAATTTCTTTTACTTTTTGGATATCTTTGGAATAGACTTGTAGTTTTCCTGACATACTAGGTATATGAGTAAGTATTTCAGATGTTAATTCATCTTTTATAAAAGAAGGTATTCCTTCAGATTCTAGTTTGCTCTTTAGTATTAATAAATCATTGGTGTGATGCGACTCTTTTATTGTTATAAGTTCCATAACTTCAAGTATATGGTTGTAAAGTTATGATAATTTCAATAAAAATCAAAAAAAAAAGCCTGATCTATAAATAATAAATCAGGCCTATGTTATTTTACTATATTATATATTAAGTATCAATATTTGCATATTTGGCATTTGCTTCAATAAATTCCCGTCGTGGTGGAACTTCATCACCCATTAGCATTGAAAATACATGATCAGCTTCAAAGCTGTTTTCAATGGTAACCTGTCGTAGGGTTCTCTTTTCAGGATCCATAGTTGTATTCCATAATTGCTCTGCATTCATTTCACCAAGACCTTTATATCTCTGAATATGAATTCCTTTTTCACTGCCATCGGGTGACATTTCAAACATTACTCTTTCCCTTTCTTCTTCTGTCCAGCAATACCTTTCTTGCTTTCCTTTGCGCAATAGGTATAGGGGAGGTGTTGCTATATAAACATAGCCCTTTTCAACAAGTTCGAGCATATGTCGGAAAAAGAATGTTAAAATAAGTGTTGCTATATGACTACCATCAACATCGGCATCAGTCATGATAATAATTTTGTGATATCTAAGTTTTGTTAGATTTAGTGCTTTACTATCCTCTTCAGTACCAATGGTTATGCCCAGTGCTGTGTAAATATTCTTGATCTCTTCACTTTCAAAAATTTTATGAGGAAGAGCTTTTTCTACATTAAGGATTTTACCTCGCAAGGGTAATATTGCCTGAAACTTACGGTCGCGTCCTTGTTTGGCTGTACCACCCGCCGAATCACCCTCCACTAGGTATACTTCGGTATTTGTTGGGTCTTTATCGGAGCAATCTGATAATTTACCTGGAAGTCCGGAACCAGTTAATACATTTTTTCTTTGTACGAGTTCACGAGCTTTACGAGCAGCATGTCTTGCAGTAGCTGCCAGAATAACCTTTTGAACAATTGTTTTTGCATCTTTGGGATTCTCTTCCAGATAGTGTGACAATGCTTCGCTAACCATTTGATCAACCGATCCCATCACTTCTGAGTTACCCAGCTTGGTTTTTGTTTGTCCTTCAAATTGAGGTTCGGCAACTTTTACTGATATAACTGCAGTGAGCCCCTCTCTAAAGTCATCGCCGTTAATGTCAAATTTAAGTTTGCTAAGCATACCCGATTTGTCTGCATAACTCTTCAGAGTCCTTGTTAAACCTCTTCTGAAGCCCGATAGGTGCGTACCACCTTCAATTGTATTGATGTTATTAACATAGGAATGTAGATTCTCAGTAAATGAGGTATTGTATTGCATGGCAATTTCAACAGGAACTCCATTCTTTTCACCTTCAATACTTATTACTTCAAGAGTAAGCTTTTCACGATTCTCGTCAAGATAGTCAATAAAATCAGGTAGTCCTTTTTCCGATTTAAATGATTCTGAAATGAAATTCCCATTTTCATCAGTTTCTCTTTCGTCAGTTAATGATAGTAGTATCCCTTTATTCAGAAATGCCAGTTCGCGTAATCGAGCTGCAAGAATTGAGAAATCGTATACTGTAACCAGAAAAATGGACTTGTCAGGCAAGAAATTTATTTCTGTCCCTGTATTTTGAGATTCACCAGTTACTTTTACAGCTTCCTCAGGTATTCCTTTGTGATATATTTGTTCAAATATTTTCCCTTCTCTATAAACCTTTGCCTTAAGTGTTCCTGATAATGCATTTACACAACTAACTCCAACACCGTGTAAACCTCCGGATACTTTATAGGATCCCTTGTCGAATTTACCACCAGCATGAAGAACAGTCATTACAACTTCCAATGCCGAACGGTTTTCTTTCTCATGCAAACCTGTTGGAATTCCTCGTCCGTTATCAGATACGGTGATTGAATTGTCGGTATGTATAATCACACTAATTTCATCACAATGACCAGCCAGGGCTTCGTCAATAGAGTTATCAATAACCTCGTAAACAAGATGGTGAAGTCCTTTAGTATTTACATCGCCAATGTACATGGCAGGTCGTTTTCTTACTGCTTCAAGACCTTCTAATACTTGAATATTATCAGCGTTATATTCGTCGTTTGTGATTTTAGTTTTTTCTTCTTCTGTCATAATAATATTGTCATTTTTTCTCTAAAAAGAGAAGTGTGCAAATTTACTAAAAAAATGCATCTTTTTGAAATAAAAAATACCACTGAATTATGATTTTATTCACAAATAATAACACTGATTATCAGGTATATAATATGACTTAAAAACTATAGCGAATAATTAACTTTTTATTGAGGTATATTAAGTGCTAAATTAGCTTAGGTGCTATGGTATAAAATGAAGTTTCAAAATTACGTTTATTACATATTAATGCCGATATATTATTGAGTTAAAATATATTCTAAAATCGGATCGGTACCCTGTAGAAGATCATGAGAACTTAACTCAATTGTTGTAGTTGGCATTATTGAGGGTGGATCATCTTGTACCCAATTAAAATATTTTATGGAATAACTCACTCTAAGTTTTGAGAATGGAAGACTAAATGTTTCAACTTCACCAAAATGGTTTGGTTTACCTCCACTTGGCTCACCTATAAAAACTGGGTCAATGGCATTCATTAACTCGATGGAGTTTAGTACAGCTGAAGAAAATGTTTTCCTCCCAATTACAACATAAATATTCTCACGCAGTAATCTTGAATTATTTACATAGTAGTGCATCAAATCTATTAATGGTTTTGCTATTAATGAGTTGCCTCCACTATTTAATCTTAGATCAATCACTATTTTATTGATAGTATCCGATTGATTAATTAGTTCTGAAATTTGATTAGTGAATGATTGGAAGGATAAACTATTTCTTTCTCTGGCCCTATTATATTGTATGTATAGTATCTTTTCATTATCAAGAGGGGTGAACCAATAATAATCATTTCTATTGCTTAAATAAAGAGGTATTGGTGTGGTATTATATATTGATTCTAGTTCTGTGTTTTCAGACTTTAGTTCTATATCTATCCCATCTTCCAGATTCAGTATAATTGATGTTTCAGAATCTGAAATCCCAAAATAATGGTATATCTCAGGTGATCTTAGATATGATACTATAAACCAACGAAGGCAAGATTCGTTTTCATAGGCAACTAAGGTGCTGAATTGCTCCAATATATTTTCAATATTAACACCACAAATCGATACTATCTTTTTCCCAAGGTGCTGGCTGTTTTCGTCATTAATAGCAGTAATAAAAATACCATCACTTAACCATTCAACAGTGAAGGGCAAGGTTGTTAACCAAGGGCCACTATCGATCGAAGTATGTGAATCCCCAATTTTACTTATTATTTTAAATAACTCAATATTTATATCGGTACTTGAAAGAGAATCACTCTTAGATCTTAATATTTGGATATCTGAGTAAAATTCATCTTTACTTACTTTATAAAACAAGTTTTTATGTCTTTTTTTTAGGTTATCTGCAAATACATAGATGTCTTCATCCCAATTGTTAGCAAAATTGGGTACTTCTTCTTCTTTTTTGCATGATGAAGTCATCAATGTAACTGAGACAAGAATTAGTGTTAAAG
>JAERTF010000076.1 GCA_016845105.1 Bacteroidota bacterium
GATTGGAAAGTGTTGGAAAAAACAATTGGTATGCCTGAAGAGGATTTAGATAAAACAGGATGGAGAGGGAACAATAATATTGCTATTACGCTTAAAGAAGCTCAGCCTGATACAATATTTGGTAAATTTGATCAATCGCAAGTAAATAAGCACAATTTCTCTGCTAAGCCTGCTGGAATAAAATGGAAACATTGGTATTTTGTTCAAGGAATGTATACTGAGTTTTGGACAAGTAGCGAAGCAACAGAAGATAAAGCTTATAATAGGACACTTGCACACTCATGTTGGAATTGGCACAAGGGTGAGATATACCGTACCAGCCAATCAAAAAACTACATGTTTTCAGTTAGATGTATAAAAAACTAATATATTTCTTGCTGGTTAGAACAAAGATCGTTTTTTGGTTTGTTCAAGCTCTTTATTTTGACGCGTATTTACAATTGCAATGGTAATTGGCTCACGTATGACTTCATTTAAATCGGCAGCTTTTTGTGTCAAACGATCATGACATTTAGCGGAGATTAATAAGGAACCTACTTCTTTCCCGTGAATGTCGAGAGCCCGAAACATTACAGAATCTTTTATCATGTTTGGAAAGATGCCGGACAACATCCAGATTTGTGAAATCCGGAAATCCGGGGACATTCTGTGTTTTCTTGTCAATAAAAAGTAACAGAAAATATTAAAACTCATAATAACAACCACCTAAAGAAACCTTGTAAATCAAGGACGGATTACTCCTGTGCTCATTTCTGAGTTTTTATCGGTGTTCACACCTTGTGAATGGACTTACGCGTCATTGTTGCAAAAAATCCGAAGTGAATGACTAAAGCATTCCTACTAACATTCCTTGTCCAGGCTGCAAAGTCCGGTGTGAGACCCGGGATTGTCCCCAACGATGTCTATTTCATCATCAACAGCATACAAACGGGTTCTCTCACCGATATTATAAAGTTGTTACTAAACTTCTAAATAAGCAGGATCAAACGGTTCCTGCCTTTTCATTAAGGTCCAGGCAATGATCAGTAGTTTTGCTGATAATTTAATCCTGGTTTTCATTCCGATACCTTTTTCTTTTTCTCGCTTTTTGATCTTCGTCTCAAACCAGTTTTTCATAAACTTATGACGAGATGAAGCGGTTAAAGCAGCATGGTAAAGTGCATATCTTAACTCTGTTTTTCCCTTCTTTGAAATTCGTGTTTTTGCATTCAAAGAGGATTGACCACTCCGACTGGCAGAAAGGTCTAAACCTGCCAGTTTTAATACCTGCCTCCCGTTTTCAAACCGATTGGGGTCTCCTATGGCACCTAAAGTCATGGTAGCAATGGTTGGCCCAAATCCTGGAATGGTTAGCAGGTACTCATAGTCAGTGAAATTAGCCCTTTCTTTAGCCAACTTCTTATCTATCATTTCCAGTAATGTTTTGGTTCTGTTTAAGGCTTCTACCATTAAACAAGCTTCAAATTGTACTGCTTCAGTCACTTCACATCCGATTGAATGTTTGGCTGTTTCCCATAATTGCAGAACACGTTTTTGTTGCTTTAAGCAGATTGGCTTCGGTGTTACCCACTTATAAAACAGTGGATAATCTACTTCAGAGATCTTTTTAGGATCCAGGCAAACATTAATCATCGCTAAGCAAGCTTCTTCAATATGACCAAAGAAAGGATCCATTTCAGGGAAATATGGTGCTACTATATTGCTCCTGATACGCATCTTTTGCGCATGCTTTTGTTTCATCAACTTTCTTTTTAATGACAGAAGGGATCTAATCGATTTTAAAGAAGCACAAGGATAATCATAATACAAACACTTCCCTTGAGCCATTAGATCTGCAATATTGGCGGCATCCTTTTTGTCGTTTTTATCCCACCTACCATCAAGCAACTCCCTATTTCGTTTGATCGCTACTGAAGCAACCAAAACAACTGTGTAACCTTTTCTGATTAATGATTCAGCAACCGGTTTATGGTAATTCGCGGTTGATTCCAGCCCAAAGACAATCTCTTTCAGATCATGTTTTTTCAGAATAGACGCTGCTTTCTCCAGCAAGTTATTCAATCCTCCAATATTATTATCGAATGAAAATGATCTTAGATAAGATTTGCCGTTAGCATTTCCGAAAAAAGCATAGTGTTTATGCTTTGCGATATCAATTCCAACGATCAAATATTTATCAGAACCTCGGATGGAGGTTTTGATTTGTCTTAATTGATCGATTCTCCTAGAATTTATCATTGAAACCTCTTGTTTTAGGTTATTCTTATGTGGATAAAAATACCTTTATAAATGAGAGGTTTCTTTATTTGTAGCTATTATTAAATTTTGCTATTGATTACCCTGCCCCTTTCCGACCTTTGTTAGAAAAAACATACAACACGTAACGTAAAAAGTACTTCTTGCTGCCAATGTCGCAATTCATTCCAGATTTTGCTATTTCTAATAGAATTACGCCATACCAATAACAATGCCGTTTGCAATATTCACTCGTGATATGTCACATCTAAAATGTTGGATTTGTTCCGCTGAAATCAGGCTACAGGTAGTAGCTTGATCCAACCATTTTATATCAGCAGCCAAAGTGTACCTGTTCCTCAATTCCAGCTAGATTGATTACTACCATTCAATGCAGAAATGATACTGGTTTTATAGTACGAATCCTTGCTAGTTGGATAAAAT